>JAEOTW010000347.1 GCA_016839655.1 Promethearchaeota archaeon
CAAAACCAATAGTAATAACTCCACCAGCTATTATAAGCAATGTATTATTGAAAATTAAGAAACCAAATATGCCAAATAATACTCCTCCAGTGATACCTATTAAGTTATCTATTAAAAATGCTTTTTTCCTGCCTATGTAATCGCTCAGTGCCCCAAAAGAAAATAACATCACAGCGGCTATCACCATATAGATTAACATGATAAGCAGAGCACTAGTTTCAGGATTTGCCGCACCTGAATTGGTAAATAAATATTCAAAAAATACTGGGGCAAAATCAACTAAAGTATGATATGCCGTTTCAGCAAACCAGAAAAGAATTGTTAATAAAATCGTTAATTTTAACCATTTCTTACCAAAGACTTCCCTTATTCTTATTTTTTGCTTAACTTGTCTCTCCTTAGTTATCTTGTCGTATTCTGACCAGACTTCTGATTCAGGTAAAGCAAACCAAAATAGAACAAGGAAGGGTATTGGAAATAAAGCAGTAAGAAAACAATATTGCCATCCTAAGGGTCCAATCAACATTGTTGTGATAATAGCGGCAATGTAACCTATTACAAAAGTAGAATGAACCAATCCTCCTGCTGCTCCTCTTCTTTTTGTTGTAAAATACTCAGAGATTATTGAAAAGGATATTCCCCAACTCACACCTAATCCAGAAAGCATACGTAATATTGCAAAAAGGAGAAAACTATTGCGAGGAACAAAAGCTGTAGAAGCTGAAAAAATAGCATCCCAAGCAATTGACAAAATCAAAGCTTTTTTTCTGCCAAATCTATCACCAATTTCACCAAATAATATTGCTCCTGGTACAGTACAAACAAATTGTAATGAAATAACTAGTCCAATCGCAGTATCTCCTACACTAAAATAATCTTTTAATCTTTGAGCAAGAGTACTTATTAATACAAGTGAGTATCCATCATGCATCCAAGCAATTATTGCGGCTAGCATAACAACCATTAAAATACCTTTTGAATAAGATTTTTCTTCACTCATTTTAAGCCTCTCTATAGAAATTTATTATAATAAATAGTTAAATATAGCCTCTTCATCTATTTAAATCTATAAAAAAATTAGGTCCCAGCAATTCTTTTTGGATATCTTGTCTGAGCTTTTAAATTTTCTTGAAATAATTTAATCACAAGTTCAAATCGTTTATCTCTTAAACTACTATCATTCCATAAATTATTCATTTCATATGGATCTTTTTTACGATCATAAATTTCACCGAAATCGTTTAATCCTTCATAAATAGTTAGTTTATAATCCTCTGTTATTAAATGTCTCAATCTTACATTTAATATTCCTATTTCCTCATCATTTTCTATTAAACAACAATCCCTAGGTTGTAATTTATGATTTTCAGGTTCTTTTAAAACGGTAGTAATATCATATCCTTGCATATCAGGGGGTTGTTGACTTTCTTTTATCCTTAGAAGATTTAAAATAGTCTTAGGATAATCAATAGAACTCATTAAAGAATTAGTTATTCCTGGTTTTGTAAGCCCTGGTACTCTCCATATCATTGGTATATGAAAAACACCCATATAAGTTGATGGACCTTTGAAAATCATTCCATGTTCACCCATCAAATCACCATGATCACTAGTATATATTACTATTGTATTATCAGCATACCCTAGTTTTTCAAGAGATGCTAAAATCTGGCCTACGCAATCGTCTATTAGGGAAATTGTTCCATAAGTATAAGCGATAAATTGTTTTACTTCTTCTTCTGTAGTTTCTCTTAACATAGCTCCTGGCATTACATTAATATATGGTGCTAGATACGGGTGATTCCGTAACTTCTCAAGATTGTCAAAATTTTTAGGCAAATCAATATCTTCTGGACTATACATATTCTTATATTTACCTGGAGGCCATACTGGTTGATGGGGATCAGGGAAAGAGCAATGGACATAGAAAGGTTTTTTCCCATAATGTCCCTTGGAATGTCTTTCTAGAAAGGCAATTGTTCTTTCGGTTACATATGAACTAGAATATAATTCTACAGGTAAGTCATGTTCAGTAAATACAGAAAAGAAATTATCTATATTTTTCCATCTTTCTCGCATTTTCTCTACCTGGAGAGGTGATCTTTCTTCTAACCAATCCAAATAATGACCACATAAACATGCACCATGACCTAATACTGTTTCAACTTCTTGGTATCCATAATAGGGTATAGGAAAGTTTTCACGTACAGGATAATTGCCTTCTTGAGGAAATACCCAATCTTGAAAATGTTCTGTAGATTTATAGTAGAGTTTGTAAGGTGCCACATTAAATTGATGGTGTAATTTTCCAAATGCTGCAGTATACCATCCTTTCTTTACGAGTGTCTGAGTAATTGTAGGAACATCTTTAGACAGAATCATTCCATTGCTTCGAACTCCATGAACGTTTGGATATAATCCCGTCAATAGCGTCGCTCTATTAGGCATACACATAGGATTAGTACAGAAGGCATTAGTAAAATGTACCCCTTCACTTGATAATCTATCAATATTTGGTGTCTTCAAAATCGGATTTCCAGAGCAACTCAGATGGTCATATCTTTGTTGATCAGTAATTATAAATAAAACATTCATTCTTTCACTCATAATAATCAAAAGATTTCATTTCTGCTTAAAATTCAAATTAATTCTATAATTATTTTAGGGAATCGTTTCATTCTTGTTATGTTCCAGCTATACGTTTTGGATAATAGGATTGAGCATTAAGATTTTCGTGTAATAATTTATTTACTAATTCAAATCGTTTATCCTTAAAATTATCATTATACCATAAATTATTTAATTCATGAGGATCATTTTTTCGATCATAAATATCACCAAACTTACTAAGGCTATTATATATAGTCAATTTATAATTCTCGGTTATTAAATGACGTAATCTTGCTTTAAGAGTGCCTACTTCTTCATCATTTTCAATTAAAATACTATCTCTTATCTTCTCATCAGGATCTTTTAAAATTGGAGAAATATCATAACCTTGCATTTCAGGAGGATGGTATCTTTCCGGTATGTCTAAAAGGTTTAAAATTGTTTTGGGATAATCAATTGAGCTGACTAGTGACTCAGACACGTCTCCAGGACTGGTTAATCCTGGCACTTTCCAAATTAAGGGTAGTTGTAGTACACCATTAAAAGGACAAGGACCCTTAAATAAGAGCCCATGATCACCCATTAAATCCCCATGATCACTCATAAAAACAATTATTGTATTATCTGAAAGTTCCGATTTTTCCAATGAAGCTAGTATCTGCCCTATACTATAATCCACATATCCTATTGCTGCATATGTCAATGCTGTTATCTTGCGGACTTCCTCTTCCGTAGATTCACGTAAGAAAGCTCTTTTAAAAGGAGGATTTTTCAAATGGTAACCTAAGAATTCATGGTTGTATAAATTAGCAATATCATCAAAATTTGCGGGAATGGTTATGTCTTCTGGTTTATACATAGCTTGATATCTTTCAGGGGGATATAACGGATAATGCGGATCAGGAAATGAGCAATGTAAATAAAAGGGCTTATCTCCATAATTTCCCTTGTTGTACCTTTCGAGAAATGCTAGGGTCCTTTCTGTTACCCACGTAGTATTATACAATTCTTCAGGTATCGCATCACAAAAAAGGCTAAATAAATTATCATAATTCATTACTCGTTTCTTCATATCTTTTGCAATTTCAGGAGCTCTTTCCTCTAACCATTCTAAATAATGTCCCGCACAAACTGAACCATTTCCCGAAATTACTTCAACTTCTTCATAGCCATAATAAGGTATTGGAAAGCTTTCTCTCACCGGATAAGTTATATCTCTATTGAGAGACCAATCAGTTAAACTTTCTGCAGATCTACTCCTATGTTTAAATGGCCCTAACCAATATTGATGATGTATTTTTCCAAAAGCCGCGGTATGCCATCCTCTTTTCTTAAGAGTTTGAATGATCGTTGGAATATCTTTTCTTAAATTAATACCATTACTTCTAACGCCATGAACATTTGGATATACTCCTGTAACCATAGTTGCTCTATTTGGCATACAGATGGGGTTTGTACAGAAATGATTCGTAAACCTAACGCCTTCTGCAGCTAGTTTATCAAGGTTTGGAGTCCTTACTGTTGAATTACCCGCACAACCCATATGGTCTGCGCGCATCGCGTCAGTTATAATAAATAGAACGTTATATTTTTCATTCATACCTTTCGAAACTTGCTATATGATGTGATATGCGATTTTTCTATAAAAACCAGTCTTATAATATCAATACTATTTATGGAAATATATAAATATTGGATATCTACTTGAATAGTTAGACTAATTTATCAAAAGCTATTAAATAAAAGATTTATATTTCCTACGGATTCCTTTTAATCTGATAATTGAAGCTAAAAAGAAAAATAGTATCATAAATTCTCCTGCTTAATAATAATATTTCTTAAAGCCAGTTCTTTTTTCATTTTTTCAAGATTTAGATCAGGGCACCCTTCAGGGGGAAATAAACCATGAATGCTGATATCTTTATTCATTATCATTTGTGCTATAATTGACGCAGGTACTGAGGTGAGCTTTGCAACTTCTCCTATAACTGCGAATGATAAATGAATATTTTTCTGATTTTTTATACCAATAACTTCAGTTTTAAAAGAAGAAATTATCTCCCTCTCTTCCACTTTCCCAGTTATAAGAGGAAATATCTTCAGAAAGAATTTACAAATTAATTTCATAATTTTTGCATGTTTTATCGGAATTATTTTATCAAGAATCTTAGTTAATAGAATATCTGATTCTGGTAGAATACCTCCTTTACAGATTGCTTCATTTGTGTCTATATAATGAGGGATTGTTACAGGTTCAGGATGCCCAACAAAATATATTGGAACGAATCCTAAGGGAGCGGGAAATTCAACAACTTCTCTATCAGTTAGAGCTCTGATATTGGTCCATTCTCCATTAATAAATTGTGGGACTTTTCCCATAGCAATATGAGCCCAGTGAGCTAACTGTCCAAAACCAATTGTTTCACCAGTATCCTCAAACCATAAAACTCTTATAGATTCAACTTTATCTAATTGAATTGCTCCCATTTTTGCCATTATATTTGTAAGTCCCGCTGATGCTCCTGAATTAATAAGAAATGTTAAGTTCTCACGCTCCACCAATTTATTCATTTTTAATAATGTTCGAGTAGCATCATGATCATCGCATATGTCGACATAATTAATTCCTGCTTGAATTGTAGCCCGAGGGATCCAATCCCCAAACATAAAATATGGACCAATATTGTTTACTACTAATTTATGATCTTTAAGAACTTCTACCAGGTTTTCAAAATCCATAACATCTAATTTCTGAAATGAAGCTCTCGTACCTAATTTCTCAGCAATCTTTTTACCTTCTCTTTCCCTTATATCCGCTAGAGTAACTTTGAATCCGCTTTTTACTAGATCAAACGCAATATATCTACCAACTTCTCCACATGCACCTAAGATAATAATACTCATTAATGATTAACCTTTTTAGATAAGATTCTCTTAAAAATTAGTCTTTCTTTTTTTAATAATATTATCATAAATAAAGACCATAACAAATCATAGGGAATAACGAATAGGAGAATCACTAGAAATTCAGGATATTCAAACAGGTTAATAAGGCTAAAAATAACCATAATAACCCTTACTAAAATATTTAATAAAGGAATTATTTTAAATTTCTCTATATCTCGGGCAGAATATATTAGAAGAATACCATAGCATAATAAAAAAGAGCCCGCCATTTGTGTAAATATGGGTATGTTTTCCAGTCCTATTTGTTTAAAAAGAATATCTAAAACCATAAATAACAAACCTATAACTATTTCTACAATTCCACCTAAAACTACTAAAATTTTCAATATATTTTTAGAACTCATAATTTCTAATTAAATCCTCCTTCTTTTTAACAATCTTTAAGAGGTGTCATGAACCCACCAGCAGTTCTTTTTGTCAATGGAGTCATTGATTCACACTCTTTAATATCCACCTTTTCATCGAAAAAGAAATGCCCTATTTCTTCCATTTGAGAATATAAATCATTAAGTAGATCATTTTCAATTGATTGGAATAAATGGAATTTAACTACAGGTTCTGGGTTTTCTTCTGTATCCCAAACTCCGATAGCTCTACCATCTAAAAATATAGATGCTGCGATATTTCCCGAACGGTCAAAAATTTTGTTAAAATTCTTACGATCAATATACCTTTCTCGGTCTTTATACCCCATAGGATACGGATCAAGCCCAGGTAACAATATTATTGATGGTTTTCTAGTAAATGTATTATTATTCAATTTTTCTAGATCCAAACTAGTTATTATTAAGGGTTTTTGTATTGTAGAAATTTTAACTCTATCGAGATGTGGGTTTATAGTTTTTAATATGTCTCTGATTTTTGTTATTGTTAAACCTGTCCACCAAGCTATATCTCTCTCTGTCACAGGCCCGTATGATTTTAAATATTTTTCTACAAGGAGTTGTATTGCTTTTTTCTCATTCAATTTATTTATATCTAGGTTTGGAAAATAATCTTTAAATAGAGCATATTTATTCCTCCTATCTTTCCAATCTTTAATTGGTTTTCCTCTAATTAATAATCCCCGATTGCACATAACTTGAATAATTGCAGGTATATTTGATTTTGAATCTAATTCTTTTCTTATTTCAGTAGCAGATAATTCTCTTCCATTCAGTATTTGTATAATTTTTTGTGAAATTTCTTGATATTTTTTTAGTGTAACATTATGAAATTCCATATATTTTTCAAAAGATTTCTCAATTAGTTCAAATGTTGCAGAATACACGATTGGTATCAAATTTAATGTCTCTATAAATAGAGTTCTTCTCATTCCTCGAATCCTAGCGAGAGATTTTTTCTTATAAAGTTCTTTCTCTAATTCTGTTTTTTTAAATTTATTGGTTCTGACAAAAAGAGATAAATAGGAGGTTTTTAAATCAGTTGCATGAAGACCACATATATCCTCTGTGATTTGAACGATATTATCAATTTTGGATTCTTCTAAAAGATATTGTTTATCTAAAACAAATTTGTTAACTTGATTTAAAGCTAATTTTTCCATAATATACTAATTAATGTCGTAAAAAAAAAATTAAGATTTAAGTTTTTTTAATAAGTAAGAAAAATTTTTACCTAAATTTTCAAATGTCCTTATACCTTCTTCATCATCTAACACTTCTCCTGGCGCTCGTCCAATGCCTACATTCCAATAAGTTGATCCTACTACAAACATCTGTTTAATAAGGAAG
>JAEOTW010000062.1 GCA_016839655.1 Promethearchaeota archaeon
AAAAGATCGGAATATCATGATACTAAAATATATTCTTATACCTAATGCCGTTGAATCGGCTAAATACCTCAACCCTTAACCCTGTTATTAGATAAATACGTCTCCTCTTTTTGCAATTTTGAATATCATGGTTTCCGAGCTTTTCTACTCCTTTTCTTAATCCTCCTTGAAATTATTTTCAAGAATAAATAAAAATATTAAGTAAGATTTGGACAATTAGTAACAAAAATTAATTTGCAAATAAAAATACATTCTTAGTTATTTAATTTCCCAAATTTTTATCAATTTATCATTTGAGCCACTCACGATAAACTTATTATTTTGAGAGATCGCCACCGAACTTATTTCTTTTTTGTGTCCTTCGAGTGTTGTCAAAAGGCTTCCAGTCATCAAATCCCACACTTTTACATTATTATCGAAGGAACCACTCACAATATAATTATTATCAGGGGAAATTGCTACAGATGATACATAAAATGTATGCCCTTCAAGAGTTCTAACAAGTTTTCCTGTGGAAATATCCCACACTCGTACGGTTTTATCGTTTGAACCACTAATTACATGCTTTCCGTTTGGAGAAAAAGTTACAGTGGTGACATTTTTTTTATATCCACTTATTGTAATGGTTAGTTCTCCAGTTTTTAGGTCCCATATTTTTATTGTTTTATCATTTGAAGCGCTTGCAATATATTTATTATCTTGTGAGATGGCAATTGAACCAATTTCTTTTCCATGCCCCTTAATTGTGTTCAAAAGCTCCCCTGTTGAGAAATCCCATATTTTTATTTCTTTATCAAAAGAGCTACTTACTATATATTTGCCATCGGGAGAAATCGCTACAGATAATACGTAAAATGAGTGTCCTGTAAGAGTTTTAATTAACTTACCAGTATTGAGATCCCACACCTTTACAGTTTTATCATTTGAACCACTGATAATATATTTCCCATCAGAAGAAATAACCACTGAGTTTACATATTTCTTATGTCCTCTGAGAGATCTCACGACTTTTCCCGTATTTATATCCCAGATTTTTAACATTGTGTCTTTCGAACCACTAATGATATATTTGTTGTCTGGAGAAATAGCTATTGAACTTATACCCATTGTATGTGCTCGAATAGTTTGGGATAGTGCTATATGCCCTAGTTCGAAATTGGTTTTAGGGATTATTTCTTCTTTTATCCCTTTATCTTTCATAGAAATTTCCTTGTGAACTACCTTAACCTTTTGTTCTACGACTTCTTCCTCGACAGGTATTTCTTCGGGAGCAACAACTACTTCTTCTTCTACGACTTCTTCCTCAACAGGTATTTCTTCAGGAGTAACTAATTCTTCTTTTACAACTTCTTCCTCGACATGGATTTCTTCAGGAGCAAATGGTTCTTCCTCTATAGGGATCTCTTCATGAGCAATTTGTCCTTCCTCAATAACTTCTTCTTCTTTTGGAATCTCTTCAAGAGTCACTACTTCTTCTTCTATGATCTCTTCCTCTAAAAATTCTTCCTCTATAGGAACTTCTTCAGGTACAACTACCTCTTCATCTATAACTACTTTTTCAGGAACAGCTATTTTTCTATCTTTATGGACTTTTTCTTCCAAAATTACTTTTTTCGAAATTCTCCTAATCCTCGAAGATCTTCTTCTTACAATAACCACTCCAGTTGGAATCGCTATTATCGCTATTATTATTCCAATAATCAGAGCTAAAGGGATAGGTGGAATTTCTAAGTTAACAATATTTTGATTATTTCCGATAAAATTATTATTTACTACTCTATTTGAGTGACCGTGCTCGAGGTAAATACCATAGTTGTTGTTGCTAATTGTATTCAATGATATTGTATTTCTATAACAGAAATCTAAATAAATCCCAATGTCATTATTGTTAATAAAATTATCCGTAATTATACTATTGGAGGCATACCACATCCCGATTCCATACATAACACTATTACTTATTGTATTTTCTGAAATATAATTAGAATCACCCTCCCATAAAAAGATCCCTGTAGGATTGTTATTTAATGTGTTTAAACTAATATTATTATTATTACAACTTCCCATGGTTATACCATCTGCATCATTGTTATAGACTATATTGTTCAAAACTGAGTTGAAGTTACTAACCTCTAATCCTATTCCACAAAAATTACTACGGGCATCATTTTCTGAAATTAAGGTATTTGAACAATCTAAAATTTTAATCCCGAAATCAAGATTATTCCATGCGAAATTACCCGAAATATTATTATTTTCGCAACTTTGTGCATGAATTCCATTCAATCTGTTAGAGTTTGCTGTATTTCCCTCAATATCGTTATAATAACCTAATAACCATATTCCCATGTCATCATTTTGATTTGCAACGTTTCCTGTAATGTTGTTATAATCACTTTGCCATAAAATTAAGCCATGAAAATCATTATTATTCAAAGTATTATTTATAGCAAGATTATTATCGCTCCAAGCTATACTTAATCCATGCCCTATATTATCATTTGCTAAATTATTCGAAATTGTGTTATATAAACAATATCCTAAAGCAATTCCATCGAGTAAATTATTACGTGCGATATTATTAAAAAACAAATTATTATTACTTTCTGATAAACCTATCCCATAACCATCATTAGAATTTATAGTATTATTTATAATAGAGTTAAACTGACTAAGATTTAAGCCAATTCCTCCTATTGAGTTATCTGTTGCTATATTTTGTGATACATTATTATAATGACTATCTCCTATACCAATCCCATACAGACTATTATAAGATGCTGTATTATTTGAAATATCGTTATTATCACAATTTATTAATCCAATACCATAACCTCCGTTAGAATTTACTGTATTATTTAAAATAGAGTTAACATTACTATTTTCTAATCCAATACCTCCTCCATTATTATCTGATATATTGTTTCTCATAATAAAATTATCGTTACTATCCACCAAGCCTAAGCCTATGTAATCATTTTTTATGGCTTTATTGTCTTTTAGTTTTGCATTACTTACATTTCCTAAGAAAATGCCTGTTATGTTTGCTTGCGAGAATGTACAATTATTGATTATGAAATATTTATTAGAATTTTGTATATTTATGCAATATTCATATTTACGATCCACATTAATAGTTACATTTTCGATGATATAGGGATTGGTTTGAGACCCATTACCTCCACCAAACCACGTTTGTCCTTCAACCCAATTCCAATTATTAGCTCCCGTATCATTTATTTCAATTGGAGATGCTAATTCCCAATAACTTGAGATTTTCAGATTTGGTTCGTCTAAATTAATATTATGGCTTAATTTAAAACCCCCATTACATGATAAAAATAAAGAGAGAATAGTTCCTAATAAAAATAAAATAAATAATTTTATTTTGAGATCTGAGTTCATTTTATACGAATCAAAATTATTTGTAATATTATATATAGATTATGATGATCTAAATAAGTGAAATAGATCTCTTCAGCGGTAAATTCTTAAGTTTACTGGTAAAAGGAATATTAATAAAAATTATGTGAAGGATATATAAATTAATCATATTAGAAGGGGATCTTTTGGATTGTAAGTCACTTGTTCACATTTTTCTTTCCCAACTATGAGATCATCTTCTAGCCTTATTCCCCATTTTTCAATCCAATAGAGTCCTGGCTCGTTAGTATATACCATATTCTCTTTAAGCAATGTATGTTCCGGAGCTTTTGAGCTTACACGAGGACCAACACCATGAGCTTCGAAACCTAATGCATGTCCTAATCCATGAAAAAATAATTTCTCATGATCATATCCTTTTTCACCTAAATATTCACGACATTTGATGGCAGGTAATCGACTTGGAGTACCGTCAATATAATATTTATTAGCTATTTCTTTTGCCTCATAAAGTGCTTTATAAGCATTTAAAAATTCTTCTGAAGGATTATTACCTACCCAGTAAGTCCAAGTAATGTCAGAGCACATATCATCAATTTGCATACCAGTATCAATTAAAAGTGGCCCAGGTTTAATTTTTTCATTTGAGCTGTTATGGTGAGGATCTGCGGAGTGTTTACCCGTAGCCACAATCGCAGGAAAAGAGGGTTTTCCTACTTTAGCATATTCATATTCTAATTTAGCCATGAGTTCTCGTTCAGTCATCCCCACTTTTGCCATGTCAGGTATAGTTTCTAATAATTCTATAGTTGCTTTACATACATTTCGTAGATCTTTTAATTCATCTGATGATTTAACGCTTCTAAGCTCATAGATTATGGGAGCAGCCGAGATAAAATCAGTTTCTGGTGCCATTTTCTTTAAAGCTTGATAAGTACCAATAGGAATATGATCCGCATAGGCTGTACTTTCTGCTGTAAAAAGATTTTCTCCAAAATCAAGAGCAATCTTAGGTTTGTTAACAATAGATTTTATTTTTTCTGCAAAATCGCTTATAGAGTTAAAAGGTATAATTTCTGCATTAACATCTTTTTTTTCAAGTGAATTTTTTACCATATTTGCTTCCATTAAAACAGGAACAACCTTATGATTTCCATCTTTAGCAATGAAAATCGCATGCAAAGCATGAGAACCGACTCCTAATAGATAGCGTGAATGAATATCATTATCCTCATCACAAACAATTAACCAACCATCTGCATCTAAATCTTGGAGTAATTTTTGAGCTTTATCGAATTTATTCATATGTGAAATTATTGGATGATTTTTAATTAACTTTATTGAAACAATTATTTCGAATTGAATTATTTGTTTTTACATAATTGTACAATTTATTTTAGAATTTTTCAGATTATATTCAGTATAAAAATATTTATTATATCGTAGTCCATTAATTATTAAGAATTAACAAAAATAATCAACTAAGTTGAGATTTAATATGTCAGAGATAAAAATGCTTCAATTAAGTAATGGTACAGAAGTTGATTTTGATAAAAATGCACCAACTACGCTTTTTGAGGTCATAATTAGTGAAATTTTGATTCCAAAGTATAAAGAAAATGCTGATTGGAACTTAAGCTTAAATATAATTATCGAAGAGATGAATCGTCTTATAATTAAGTATGCTTTAAATCCTAAATTAAAATTAGGGTTGCTTAATGATGTTGAAGAGCATTTAGACAAGGATATCGAAGAATTGACAGGAGTTGATAAAATCGAGATATTGTTCTTGAATATGGATGATTACGTTGAGGATATAAGAAAATTAATACTAGCAGGAAAAGATAAAGAAGAACTACGTACAAGCATGGCTCAGTTAATAATGCCCTTAACCCTTTTTGAAATAACAGAGCTTTTTATTTATTTAGGAAAGCGTACTTTTTTAAAATAATCAATTTTTTATCCTTTTTTAAAAGATCTTCACTCCTTTTCTTTTAACGTTGTAATAGGTCTACTCTGTAAGGTATAAATAATCTCATTTTCTATTGCCCATTCAATATCTTGAGGGTATTTGAAGCACTCTTCAATCTTTAATCCAAGATTGTACAGTTTAATTAACTGGGGTTCATTTAAAGAGCATTTTTTTTTAAGATCTTGTTCTGTTGATAATAAAATAGTGGAAGATCCTTCTGGGTTCAAAATAGATATTTTTTCTTTTTCTCCAATAACACACTTTATAACAGAAAACTTATTTTTATTTAAAACAATCATATCTGGAATTATCAAATTATCGGTGATAGTCTCTCCAAGTCCCCATGTAGAATTAATAAACATTTCATTCCTTGCGCTGTTTATAATGTTAACTGTAAATAAAACCCCTGAAATTTGAGATTTTAGCATTTTTTGGATTATAACGGCCATTTCCAAGTCCTGTAGAGAAATATTTAAATTATGTTTTTTCATCTGGAGGAGATAAAGTAATGCATTTGGAGAATAAAGAGAAATCCAACATTTTTTTATTCCATCTAGAATTTCTTCGAAGGTGATTTTGTTTAAATAACTTTCAGCTTGCCCAGCAAATGAGAACTTACTTGAATCTTCTATATTTGCAGAAGACCTAACAGAAAAAGAGATTTTTTCACCTAGAAGTTCATGGATCTTAGTAAAACCTATTCTAATTTCGTTAACTACTTCATAAGGAATACTGGATTTTTGGAAATAATTCTTTATTTTAGTTGAAAGCCCTATTACATCATGTGGTTTATATTTTTTCGATAATACATGAAGAATTTTTTCATTTAAATCTGAATCTTGGAGAAATTTCTTGTAAGCTTTTGTGTTGATAATAAATCCAGAAGGAACATTTATTCCAAAGTTAATCATTTGAATTAAATTTGACCCCTTACCCCCAAACAAGAGAGGATTAGGTCGAGCATGTGATAAATTGTTTACATACTCCATAATTTATTAAAGATAACCTTTATTGATACGAAATAATTTTTCAATCAAGTAAATATAAAATACCTTTATCTTCGTTGTTATGTACAATTTTAGCCTTTTTCCCGTTTAATGACGATATGTTGTCAGTTAAAAATTTTGTAGCCATGATACAAGGTAATCCAAATTCTCTAGAAATAATTGCTAGATGTGATCCTGCTGAACCAGTAGTACAAATTGTCCCAGAAAGAGCAGAAATAATTGGACTTAGAGTAGTAATACCCGCATCTTCTACAATGCATATTTTTCCTGAAGCAGTATCAAATAGATTTATTACATCCTCTATCGTCCGAATATAAACCAGATTACCAGTTACTTCTGATTTTGATGAACAAGATAAACCTTCCCCAATTTTTTCCATCAGTGCCTTCCTTGAAATCCAGAATTATAGATATCTATTGATATTTTATTTTTTATATCTTACTTAAATTTTGTTAATAAAACCTTGAATGATTATTAACTATAAATAGAATTAAGTTCAAAATAAATATCAAAAAGGAACTTTTTTAAATAAGAACAACATGAATGTTAAAGAGACAAATGAAATAATAACTCATGTATCTGAATTAATTGACCATCAAGTTTCGAAAAGAGGGTTATTGGAATCACAATTGTTTCCTGTAACTGCATATATATGTGTTTCCTTCTACAATAGCTATGATATTCTTTATGATATTCTGAAAAAAGTATCAGAAAAAACAACACCAGAAAAGATAGGAAAAGAAAGTCGGAAAATTCTCTCGGAGATCCAAGCATTAAGTATTTTCTATATACCTTTATATTATATGGCAGGTCGGATGGGTGAGATTTATAGAAATAATGAGGATCCGAGAAGTGAGAGCGAAGAGAAAAGGAAACAGACTATGTTCATAATGGATTTCTGGAAAAGATTAGCATCTTCTTATTTTCCAGATGGAAAATTATCAGTAATGGATTCTGGGAAAAATAATATTGCATTGAATCAATCAGATATTGATTGGTCGATTGATAAGATCCAAGACATTTCACTGGACCAAGCAAAAAAGATTAAACGAATATTGGCAAATCTCGAATTAGTTTCATTCATTGATGAGTGTGAGGCCAGAGCAAAACTTTGTGACCATGGTCCCTATCAAGTAAGTGAGAATGAAATTTTAATTTTCCGAGAAATCTCGCATTTATATGATGGAGGAAAATCTCATTTTCCTTGGTCTAATACTGAAGCTAAGGCCCCATATAATAATATCGCATTTGTTTTTCGTTTAAAAAATGTAGAAGTAGAAATAGATGAATTTGCATCATTAGAGTCAAAACCGATTGATTTTACTGATAATATAACGGGGGTTGCTTTATTAACTAGAGATGGTAATGATATACATCCACTCAATTTCGAAGTATTAGATGGCTTTAATGATTATGCTGTAAAAGCAAATAAAGAATTATTCCTAAAATTTTCTAAATGGGATAAAAAACAGAGGCTAATTGCAGGAGCTTATGCTTATTGTTATGGGTATGCAAGGTTTACTAATTTGGTGAGTATAACTCATGACATCAATTGGGAGTTGTCTGAAAGAACTATGAACAAATATGTACCTGAATTTATGGAAAGTGATTTTGATCCAGGTATTCCAAGATTTTTTAGGAGCAGAGCAAAAAAAAAGAAAGAGGGACCATCTCTTTATCTTTTACCTGAGGATTAGTAAAAATGAATGCCCAGAATTCCAATTTTTCGCTTACAGAAGAAGACGAATATCTTCATCCTCCCTCTAGTGAAGACAAATGGAGAGAGTCATATTATTTTAATTGGGTCGATCTAAAAAATAAGATTTCAGGTTTTTCTACAATAGGGATTGTCCCTAATGAGAAGAAACGGGAATTTGTATATTTTTTATTCTTAAAAGAAAGAAATGAGATTTATTACAGAGAGCCAAATTTATTGAAATATGAAGAGAATATTGACTTCATGCTTAAGGATAAGAAATTATCATACAAACTTCTTATACCTTTTAAAAAATGGCAAATTCAATACAAATCACGGAAAATCATATTCGATATAACATTTGAAACAAGATTTCCCACATATTACTTTGGAGAAGACTCTTCTGCGTCATGGCACCATCATTTTGAAGCATCAGGAATAATTAAGGGATATATGCAGTTAATAGGTGACAATCAAATTTTAATCAATGGTTTTGGTCAGCGTGATAAGAGCTGGGGATATAGAGATTGGCATCAATTTGACAAATGGTATGCCGGTCATTTTCAATTTAAAAATTGGTCATGTACGTTCAGAAAAGATTATATTGGGAACAAAATTGATTTATCTGGACATACTTCTAAAAAGCTAGGTACTTCTAGAATTTCTAAAATAGATATTGAGACCGTTGATGATACTGACAAGTTCAATAGTCCACTTAGAGCTACATATTTTATTACAGATGGGGAAGGAAATTCTTATACAATTAAAGCAGAAAGAATAAAAAAGGATTCATTAATAAGATTTGCAAGGGATTTTTCAGGAGGGTATACTGAACTTTTCGAACAGATGGTATTTATGAAAAATTTGGAAACGGGCGAGATAGGTTCAGGGATGATGGAACATCTACGAACTTTTTGGATATCTCAGACTTAATTGTTAAAATTAAACTTTATATTGTTTCAAATTTAATCTAAATTAAAGTATAAAAATATAATGAGAAGTCTAGAGGATTATAAAAATGTGTAAATGGTGTTTCTCTCATGGAACCAACGGCGAGAAATGGTATATGAATGCAAAAAATTATTCTAATCAACTTGCTGATGAAATGAATTTAAAGGATTATTTAACTGAGCAATGGCAGAATTATGAGCAAGTTTACATCAGGAAGGTTATGGGATTTTCTTCGAAAGATTTAGGATATAAATTAAAAATGCCAATAATAGGGAGAGTACTTCGAAATAAGCTTGAGGGGATGATCCATAGTGAAAAGAAAAATAGGAAGGGCATAAGAGCAGACGGTCATTTTGGCCAGGTTATACCTCTTGAGGATGGGAAAATTATTCTCTCTGAATTAGCTGCTGAACCAATAATTTGTAATTATTGCATGTGTCGTTGGCAACGAAGAGGTGAAAAAGAAGCGGTTTGTATTAATTTTGGAGTATTATCTGAAGTTATAGAAAAATTACCTCGCTTCATACCAAAGGATAGACCCGTAAGATTAGATCGTGAAGCCGCTGTAAAACAGTTAGAAGAAAACAATAAAAAAGGGTATATCGCTTCTGTTTGGTTCCAACCAGTACCTTATATAAATGCTATATGTTCATGTGAGAATCCAGAATGTGGTGCATTTACTCTTAGAAATAGTTTTGATTTAAACATCATGTATAAAGCGGAGTATATAATTACATTAAATCAGGATAATTGCCAAGGATGTAGATCATGTGTTTCTTGGTGCCAAATGGATGCATTAAAATATATCCCCTCAATGAATAGAGTGATTGTTGTTCATGATAAATGTGTAGGGTGTGGTGTTTGTCGACATGCTTGTAAAAATGATGCATTAAAATTAATTCCAAGAGAAGAATTTCCAGGATATAATGGAAAATATTAAAATGGTGATATTATGGGAAGTAAGTTACAAACGGTAAAATTAAAAAAACCAAAAAAGGTAAAAAGAACAAGAATTCGAATTGACTATTCAAAATGCGGCGAAGATGGGAAGATAGATCCTAGAGATTGTAGAAAATGCCTTATAGTTTGCGATCCTGCTGTTTTCATGATGCATTCTGCATTAGATCTAAATTATAAAGATCTAAATGATCCGCAAAGATGGAGAATAAATCCTCAGTGGGGATCACTTTGTACACGTTGTATGAAATGTGTTGAAATTTGTCCTGAAAAAGCTATCACAATAAAATGGTAAGTACTTGATTTTTTTATATAATTAATCTAATTTCGCTTCCTTTGCAGATTTATAAAGATAGTCGTAGTAATATAATGAAGCAGGCCCAAAAGCAACATGGTCAGTTAAAACACCAAAATATGATACTTTTTTGGGGAAAAAACTTTCTGAAAGCATAATAAAGGCATCTTCTCCTTCATCAATAATAACTGCACTTCCAAATATTTGATCTCTCCATCTTATTTCACAAAGAGAATTGTATTTCTTTATTAGGGTTCGGAACTTCTTATCTTCTAAAGCTTCAGCTTCTATAAGAAGTCTTAAATCAGTTACGCCTCGAGCTCTCGCTTTTTTTATATCTTCAAAAAACACTTCCAAAAATTCATATTTAGTAGAGACAAGATATATTGAAGTCTTTGCTAAATTTATAAGATTTAATGCTTTATTAATACACACATCTCTACCACGATGAATGTAAAGAGCAATCTTTATTGGAGTATCGTGAGATTGATAAATGGGGGACAAAGTATTGATTATTCTACCTGAATGTTCATTAAAACTATCACTATATTGTTTCTTTGCAATAACCAATGCTTCATCAGGACTTTTAGCGAAATAACGACTGGGTCTCGATTCCTCTTCCTTAATAATCCACATTTTTTCTTTTTCTAGTTGAGTTAAAATGTTATAAATCCTCGAATATGGGACACCTGAAGCGTCGGAAAGTTCTCTTGCATCCATAGGACCTTTACTTATTAATGTGAGATATATTGAAATTTCATAATCGGTAAGACCTATTGATTTTAAAGATTCTTTTACATTGTCTGGTATTTCATTTGACAATTTTTTATCCCTCTTACATTTATATTATGGTTTGAAAGAAGTTCTATATAAAATAATAATATTATGGATAGTATTAATATTATATCTCCTTAAAACTAGTAGTGGTTGAAATTGCTAAGTAGGAAAAAAGTGTTGGTGTTTGTAATTAAATTCTTAATAATTTCGATTTTTCACTAGAGTGTAGTCTGAATTAGATAATGACGAATGATAACGATGATAAAATATTTATAATCCCCGTAATTAAATAGAGAAGCCTCCAATGTACTCCAAATAGAGTAAATAATCCATACGAAATTGCTACCCAAGCCAATGCACTTAGTGGTACAATTAATTTATATCGACTTTTTTGATACTTTTCACTTACTATGTTAGAAGTATATCTGTTAATTGTAGGAATTAAGAAGGCGATTGAAGCACTCATGATAATAAAAAATAGTATAACTATTTCCCATGCTGTAATTAAACTTGCAAATATGCAACAAAAACCTATTAATATTATTCCTATGATGATAAACTGTTCTTTAAGTATTTTTTCTATCCATCTTAATGAAATAATCAATATGATTGTAAACGCTATAAAACTCAGAGACATTAAAAGTGAAAATGCAACAGGATTAAAATAAAATGACCAATGACTCTCAAAAATTTGAATATTTAAGAAATATAGAAGATTGTATACAAGTCCTGAAAAAATACTAGTGATAGTTGCGATGGGTATAAAAAATTTAAAAATTGTAAGTTTCTGCATAATTAATCATTTTAATATAAACTCCTTAAAAAGTTTTTTTTTAAAAAAAAAAATTATTCATAATAAAGATCCTATTAATCTTGATTATAAGAGGTTATTAAAACCAGACAATCTTCAATAAAAGAATTGATTGTCTTTTAAGTGGAAATATTTAATAATATTATACAATTCAAAATATTTATTATGCAATACAAATCTAAAATAAACTTATCATTAATTCTATTAATTATTGGATTAGGACTTATCCCTACAGGATTTTTCATTAAAGAATATCTAAGAGACGACGTCAATTCACAAACAACACCTTTTTTGATTGCTTTAGAAGAGGAAGTTAACGATGATATAGAAGCTAATTATCTAGGATTAGGATTTTATGATATCATTCCCGCAATATATGAAGAACATATTCAAGATATTGAATATGATTATGTACGTATTTATGGGATACCCTCAACTTTATTATATCTTAAAAATGTAACTCTTGAAAATTTACCTGCATATATTAATGCATCTAGAGCAGCTTCAGCTATAGCTAGTACAATATCAACTATTAGAAATATAAACATAACAACATCGACATTTGCTAGGGAGGCTGTTTTCAATAATTTTGCATTAAAAGATGAGTACTTTACTACAATAGAAGGAGTTTCAGAGTATATGACAGGAGGTACTGAAAGCCTTAACTACACTACTGATGCTGTTACTTATTTACTACTCGGGAGAGATTATGGTGGTACTTTATATCCAGGATTGATACAGGATGTTGTTTATGGAACAGATCTTTTAGATTGGCTCGATTTTTACTATGATGCTGAAGCAGATATAGGAACAAATAGATCATTAATGGAAACGGTCTATGATTGTAATTGGTCATCTGGTCAGCTCCAAAATCTTTCAGCTTATATTACAACTTATCTATGGGATGTTTTTGTAAAGAGTGATTATACACCATTGGATCTTGATACTTATTCTGAAAGAGTCTTTTATGACCAATGGGCTAATGGTACTTGGATATCAACCGGATTCGATTTGATACACTTTAGTGAATATATTACATCAAGTGTAACAGGTTTAGAAGTAGGTAGGACTACTCCAACAAATATCAATTATACTTCCGCTATTAATCTCTGGGATCCGTTGAATACGTCATCATATGTTAACGATGAGGGGATTATAAAATGGTTCGCAGCTCTTAATGGAAATGCATCAGCTGAAAATGAACTTAAAGCTACTTTTCAATTAAATACTGCATCGATGACTAGGTTATATTCATGGTTATTTGGGGCTGTAAGAAATAATTTAGTTCATCTAATCTATCCTCTTCCAGCACCAATAGGAATCGGAATCCCAATAACAGAATTATCTAATACTTTATATGCTGAGCAATGGGCTAACGGTACATACATAGCAGAGGGTTTTGATCTAATTGAAGATGTGAAACCATTTGAAATCGGAATTCCTACGAAATCGAATATCTCATTATCATCCACAATTGCTCTCCTTGACTCATCAAACACCAGTTCTTTTATAGATCGAGATGGAATTATTAGATGGATTGATGCATATGAAGGAGATACCACAGCTCAGACTGAACTTATCGACAGGTTTAATTTAGAAGATTTAAACCAATTAAATTTGATAAATAACTGGTTATTTGACACATTTAGATATAATATTACACCTGCAATTAGTAGGCGCTATACTGGCATTAGTATGTCCATTTTTGCTCAATTTGAGTTTTACCGTCAATGGGCAGATGGAGTACTTTATGACACTGGATTGGATATAGGACCATTTCAAGGATTGACTTCTATTAGTGGATGGGAGGTTGGCATTCCAACAGATACTAATATTGATGAATTTACAGCTTATTTGTTATGGGATCAAGATGATGATTATTCCTTTGCTAATTGGAAAGGTATATCATTCTGGTATGAAGCAATGAGTAATCAAGGTATATACAACTTCTTAGAACAATACTATGATACAACTGAAATAAGAATAGGGCAAAACTATTATAATTCATCATTAAGTATTGCTCAATTTGATACAATTTTAGCATGGATAGTTAATATCCGAGATAATTTTGTGTTAAATAATATATTAAACTTGGGAAATCTTCCAGTAGACAGCTATACGTTAGGAAATAATATCTTCTTCATGTTTACAATAGCAGGAGGAGTTATTAGTGGAATTGGAGTTCTTGGTATTGTAGTCTTAATAATAACAAAACGAAAATAAAGGCATATCATTTTTTTTGCTTCTTTTTTTATTTACTTTAAAATAATAAGCTGTACTTCTATACTATTTAATTGAATTAAATATGTAATTATTTTTTAAATGATAATTTTGAATTGGTGAAAAAAGATAATTAGAGAAAGAATATTAATAGATTGATATATCAAATTACAGTTTTATTGACATAAGATTGTAATAATATAAACAAAATTTTGCAAAAAAAAAATAAAATCGAAGTTTTAATTAAAAAAAATTTGATAAATGATTAAGCATATTTAATAATTAAAAAAAATATTTATAAAAAAGAATAAAAAGTACAATATGTGAATTAAGCATTATGGATATTGTAGATCTTAAAATTCTGGAACTACTTAAAGATGACAGTAGGATGTCTTTTAATGATATTTCTCAAAATGTAGGAAAGACTGAAGCAACAGTTAGAAGAAGAGTTAAAAAATTAAAAGATGAGGGAATCATTAAAAAATTTACTATTGAATATCGTATTGATAATAAACCACGTACTAGAGCAACAGTAAAAGTAGAACCAGATTTCAAAGAAATTAAAAGAATATTGAAAGAATTATTAGATATCGAAGAAATAACAAATATTTGGAGACTTTCTGGGGATTGTGGGTTGTTTATGAAAGTCGAAATTGAATCGATTGAAAAATTTAATCCTTTAATTGAAGAAAAAATATCTCAAATTAAAGGTGTAAAGATTGTCGAGACGTGTTTCATAACAGATGTTATAAAATAAAACCTACCTGATATAATTCAAGATTAGAATCAGGAGAATAAAAGATAAAGGATTTTTCTATGCAGTTTTTATTTTTCTAATAGTTTATTGATTATATCAATTCTTTTTTTTGTTTTCTTTAAATCCCCCTGTAGTTTCTTTGATCTTTTTTCATATTCATCTTTATTAAGTTTTCCAGATGTATGTTTCTTATCAATGAATTTCATTAGATCTTGAACAGAAGTTAATTTTGTTTCAAGGCCTTGTTTTTCATTTCTTAATTCTTTTTTAGTTTTACCCTTGGTTTTAAGTTTAGGTGGGGGTTCTAAGGTTTCTTCTGTTTCAGAGTCTTCTTTTTTTAAACTATCTGGTTTAGGAGGTAACGCCGTTAGAGTAGGTTCTTCTAGGGTTAATATATCATCACTCGTTTGTTCATCAATTCGAGGTGGTTCACTTTCAACTGGTGAAATTTGATCTGGATTTGTTGAATTTTGCAAAAGTCCTGAGTCTTTATTTTCATATATTTCTCCTTCTGACTCAATTGCTTTTTCAATTAATTTATTTATTGTAGATTGGATCGTATTAATTTGATTTTGAAATATTTTCAATAGCTCCACTAATTCACTTTTTTTCGTAATTTTCATTGAAAAATCAATATCAATAGTTCTTTTTTCTGAAGTTACATAAGAAGACGATAATCTAGGTTCTTCTGATACTTCTTGTGAGGTAATTGATGTTTGAGGAATTGGTACAGGTACATCTAAATTCGCTCTTATTTCCATTCGATAATCAGAAATGAGCCATTTAAAAATATTTAATGCTAATTGGGGATTATCATTACACTGAAAACCTCCTCCTACTTTATCCCTAAATAACTCATAACTTCCAATACAGCAAACTCTTCCTTTTTCGGGTTCAGATACACATAGAAGTGGACATGAGAATGGTTCAGAACTTTCATTTGAATCTGCTATTGAAAACGCGCCGCTTCCAATAACCGAAAGTGAAGACCCAGATCGGTAACAGAGAGTACCTATTCCACTAGTTACTGGATGAGGTATATTAAATACAGAAATTAAAGGAATATTTTCTAATCCTAAATTAATTTTATTATCTAAAACTTGATCATTTTCAAATGCAATGCCAAATTGCTCCGAAATCTCAGATAAATTACTCCCACGTCCTCTATCTCCTCCTGCATGAGATAGTAATAATAAACCTCCTCCAGAATTTTTCACCCAATTTACAATTGCTGTAATTTCCATTGATGAAAGTCTAGCAAAATCAGGACAGACAAAAACAAGTATATCATAAGGTGTTAAGGAATCTTCGGTAATTGGCACTTCTAAAAAATTATAACAAACAAAATCATTTGAATTTAGATAATCTCGAATTTCAGTAAGATTTTCATCAATTCTTCCTCTTGGTTTATGAGATACATCAAACGCTATATGATATGGCATTTTTGATCGTTATTTTTTTTTTATTAATCTTCTCAATTTCTTGTTATTATTATGTAGTATTTTAACATTTCTAAAATTAATATTTAATTATAATATATAGAAGTTATCATGCACAATTTCCAAGTTCTAATATATAACTTAAAGAAAAATTTTCAATAAACGCTTTTATCCCCAATAATTAGATTATCTTTACTAATATTTTCAACTTTTACATTACTTCCTATAATCGAATTCTGAGAGATTATATTACTAAGATAAGTTCTTGTTTCTATTACACTATTTTCTATGATGCAATTCTCAATGCGAGAGTCATCTCCAATTGATACGTAAGGTCCAATTACAGAATTTATAATCTTTGTATTTTTTCCGATAAAATAAGGATTCTTTAGAAATGATCTCTCTATAGTTATATTATTTTTTTGAAGATCATCATCTCTACTAAAATTTTGTTCTAGAAGATATTTATTTCCCTTTAAAAGCTCAGAAGGCCGCCCAAAATCTAACATTCCTTGTTTCAATTCAACACCTGCAATTTTAAATCCCTGGTCTACAAGATCCTGCAAACTATCAGTCATATAAATTTCTTTCGACTCATTAGTTCTCTGATCCAAATACTTCTTAAGATTTTTGAAAAGTGCGCTTGTAGCAGTATGTGAAAATGCATATGGTCCTGCTATAGCTAAATTTGATATAAATTCTTTGGGTTTTTCTACTAATTTTGTAATTAGATTATTTTCATCTACAGCGACTATACCATAAGAACTGGCATCTTCTCTAGGAACTTTCATAACAGTGATTATTCCATCTACATCAGATTCCCAATATTTATACATCAAGTAAGAATACTCATCTAAGGGTAGCATGTCTCCCAGAAATATTAGGGCTCCTTCTCTTTTATCTTCTTTTGGGTTTCTTAATTCTGTTTTTTTAAACCTTGAATGTGCTAAATAGATTGCTTCACCTAAACCCCAATAATATGGTATACCTTCTTCATATCCACGAGGAATTTGCTCGATAAACGTTAATTTGAATCTTTCACTATATTGCTTTCTTATATAATCCATTATTTGTCTTTTCTTATACCCTACAATTAAAATTAACTCAGTATCTGGTTCAAATGTTTTACTAAATTTACTTAAGATATGATCTAATACAGTTTTACCTGCGACTGTCAAAAATGCTTTTGGTTTGCTCAATGTAAATGGACGTAATCTTGAGCCGATACCAGCTATTGGGCCAATAATTTTCATTTTTTTGATTAAATGGATTATTTTAATAAAATTTGGATTTATCTGAATCAAAAATTCTCTGTAAATATCCAAATAACAAATCAGGACCATTTTCTTCATTCGCAGAACAAGGTATAAGTTCTGCAGTTGATCCCATTTGGATAAACACTTCTGATAAATTAATTGATAATTCTCTAATCAATCCACTCTCTCTTTCACTAGTTGATTCTTCTAAAGCTTTAAAATCTTGACTCCAATCTACAATCATATCGATTTGATCTTCATCTAGTAAATCTGCTTTAGATAATATATTAATTTGAGGGATATCTCTAAAACGAAATTGTACAGAAGCAGCCAAAAGTAAGGTAGAAATAAAACCATTTGGTCTTAATACAAAATTTGAATCAAAAAGAAAACTAACTGCTCGCTGTATTGAACCAAATCCTAAAGCACTTGCTATAAGAGGCCCAGTTTCACGAAATGCGAAGAGTTCTAATTGCCCTGCAGTGTCTACTAAAATCCAATCCGGATTGAATTCATCTATCTCATCTTTTAATTCATCTAAATGGTTTACCATCAAATCAGAAGCAAGGATCATAGCCCCATTAGGACCTAGTCCATACTTTTCCATAACCTCCTCAAGAACAATAAAATCTCGAATATCGATTTCTGGAGCATATGTTAAAGTCTTTACTCCAGGATCTAAGTTTATTGTGATAACAGATATTTCTGGATCTCGATTTACAATATATTCTTTTAAAACTCCTGTGAGTGTGGATTTTCCGCTTCCTGCTGTTCCTATAAAATAATTTAATAGAATTTTTCTAACCTCAATTGAATTAACAAATCCTAATATTTATTTAATATAGGATTAAAGAAAAAGATTAATAATTCAAAATAAATTTAATCTGGTTTTTTTAAATCCTCCAGTGCTAGTGGTTCCTTTTGCTTATTTTTTAATCGTTTAATTTGATTTTCTATGGTTTTTTGTTCTTTCTCCATTAAAATTTCATCAGAAAGGGTTATTGCTTTAAGTTCTTCTTCACTCATTGGTTTTAAAATATCCTTAATACTAAATTCATCATTATTATCTAAAGAAGTTTGAAATATAGATTTCATTTCTTTAATTACTAATATTTTTGCTGAAGGCGCTCCAGGTTGAAGTAAACTAAGATTAGAAGGAGATCTATTTATTCTTTCAATTCCTAGCTCATGACTTCTTTTAACAGGAATTTGCGGGACATATTGAGTATTATTAAAACTCATATTTTTTAATATAACTGCTAAATTCTTTATTTGTTCTTCAATATTTTTTAAAGTCTTATTGCTTTCATTAACCATTGATAAAATAGAGAGATTTTCAGGGATATTTTCAACTTTTCGTTTTTCATACACTACAGTTCTCTTTTGTTCGCTTTTGTTAAAATCTGTTTTAATTTCTTCATAAATTTTTTCTTGGGTAAATGTACTCCTTATATTTTTGTTTGCGTTTAAATCCTCAAATTCGAATCCCAAATAACAATCCTCGTTAAACTCAATATCAGACGCTTTAAGGTTTTTTCTGAATGAATGTTCAATTCGTTGACCAGAATTCAGGAACATAATTAATCTTAGTATCTTGATTTGAATATCTTCAAGGTTATTTATTAAATCCAAGTCAATAGTAAAAGCGAGAGTTTCACCTGAATGATATAATTTCTTGATAGAAATAAGATAAGGAGGTTCTTTATACAATACTTCTTCTTTTGAAATCTCAAATTGTATATTTATTCGCCTTATATTTTGGGGAAAATAGATTTGTTTTTCATTCTCCTCTTTTTTGAATTCTAAAAAAAGTTTCTTTTCATCGTCCCAATAAACCTGGAACAATTCCATTATAGCTTGAGACCCTCAATCTTTAACTTAGATTTTACAACTTATCGAATTTGAAGATATTAAACCATTAAGTCTTAAAAAAATGTTGAGATGCTTAGATTTTTGATTTTTAATATTATTAAATGGAATTTCCATCAATTTATTGAAATTCTATCCAAAAATCTTTTTCGTATAAAATTAGTTAATGAGGAGTAATCATTAATTAACTTTTTCTTAATTTTGAGAGGTAGTAGACAGGTTTTTTCAAATTATTTTCAAAATATTCTATTTCTTCTTTCGTTTGTTCGCCGATATAATCATCAACGTTGATTACTAAGATAGCTTCCTGATCATGCAATTTAGTTAAAGCAATTTCTTGTAATCTATCCCATTCTTCAATTGAAAATTCTTCCTTATGTAATAATCCATCCACCGAACATATATTTACAAGTTTTTTATAAATTATTTGCAATATCGACTCAATTTTAACGAAATAATCTTTAAAACGAATTGAACCTACTAAGAATATTTTGCTTTCTTGTATTTTTGAGAAATCATATTTTTCAAATTCAGCCAAGAAATTCTTATTTAATCGTTCTTTTTCCATAATATATTAATCTTTATAATTTATTATTAAACTTTACATGAAAATTAATTCCGTTTATTTAGCTGAAAACTTAGAGTTTTTGAAACAAATTGAATCGGAAGTAATTGATTTAATCTATATTGATCCACCATTTTTTAGCGGTGTGGATTACAAAGAGTTTTCTGATTTATGGAGTGACTTAAATGAATATTTGGATTTTATGAAGCAAAGAATTAAAGAAATATACAGAGTTCTTAAAAGTTCTGGAAGTTTTTACTGCCATTGCGATCCAAATGCTGCATTTGAATTAAAACTTCTATGTGACAATATATTTGGCAGAAAAAATTTTAGAAGAGAAATAATTTGGAATGTAGGTAGTGTTTCTGGATTTAAAAGTCAAGTTAAGGGATGGGTACGGCAACATGATACAATTTTGTATTATTCAAAATCTGATAATTTTACCTTTAACAAACTATATTCACCATATAAAGAAGAATATATTAAGAAAATGTTCCGCTATAAAGATGAAGATGGACGTCTTTATAGAAAACGAAGAGATGGAAAACAGTACTTAGATGAGAAACCGGGTAATGCAATGGGGGATGTCTGGAACGATATCTATTCTTTTCAAACCACCACTCGATCAAAAGAATATCAGGGTTATCCTACTCAGAAACCAGAAAAATTATTGGAACGTATCATCTTAGCTTCATCAAATGAGGGAGATATTATCGCTGATTTCTTTTGTGGGACAGGTACAACTTTAGTGGCGGCAAATAAATTAAAAAGAAAATGGATAGGTGTAGATAATAATCCAAAAGCCATTGAATTGTGTAAAAAAAGATTAAGCTAATTAAAAACAAATAGGTTCTAAAAATTAGTGTTGTTATCTTAGGGTTAGTTATTGGAATAGTGGCATATACCATTGAATATATTGGTAAAGGGATCCAAAAATATTCAATAGAAGGATGGAAAGAGGATAAGTCAGTAAAGAGTAAACATACTGGATATTTTATTTTTGGAACTATTTTAACCTCAACTTATGTCTTCATCCAATGGGCCGCATTAATCTTTGCTTCTGTAAATTTAATTGCTCCTTTAGAAAGTTTAGGATTAATAATATTAGTTATCTTTTCTTATTTCGTATTAAAAGAGGAAATTTCCAAAGTAAAAATTAGTGGTATAATATTAATATTAATTGGTACTGTTTTCATAACTGCATTCAATTTAAATGCGCCCAATATTCAATACGCGGATTTTAATCAGGTTTCTTTCCTTATTTTTACAATAACAGTTGTAATAGTGGAAATAATGGCAATTTTAGTTTCTAAATTTAATAATTATAAATACGCGGGCTTAGTTATTGGAATTACTGCGGGTACATTTATGGCTTTGCAAACAGTCACAAAAAGAATAACCGCAATTCCAGATCCTATGATAGCACTTACATTTACTTTTATATCATTTGGAGTGACAGCGTTAACATTTCTATTTACTCAATTTGCTTTTGTTAAATCCAAAGCTAATATCGTAGTACCTTGCTTTACATCAGCTAGCATTATCATCGCAATTTTGATTGGTGTCATGGCATTAAGTGAGGAAATAATTTTAATTCAAATATTTGGAATAGTTATAATGATAATTGGTGTAGTGTTATTAACAGCTTTCAGTAAAAAAGAGACACTTGAAGTGGAGAGCAAAAGTAAATCAGAATTAGAAAATATGGATTTTGTAGATTAATCTTTCTCAATTATTATTTCACTAACACCAATCCATTTTTTAGCATCATCAAGATTTTCTACAATCTTTCTTTTTGGAGAATCTGCTCTATCTAATAAAATTTGAGCTTCTTTATTTAAAACAGGATTTTGCGCCACTACATAAGCTGACTTAACTAATCTATCATTATTTTTTTTTAGAAAATTTAGTACTATTTCAAATGATTGAAGATTCAGCATTATGAAATCTAATCCATCAACAATTACAGATAGTTTCTTAAGATTTTTCGTTTTTTCTTCAAATTCATCAATAAATTTATTCGCTACTGATGGTGGAAACATACCCATTATCTTTACATAAAGATTATGTTTTCCTATCTTCTCAATTTTATACATAATCTTAAAATTGAAATTTTCTTGTGTTATTATTTATATTTATCAAATTAGTTTATTTGTTTTATTGTGTTAGAAATATTTAGAAGAATTGATAATAAAAGTTGAAAAGGAGAATTATTAAGTGAGAGCACAGATATTTGGCAAAATTGAGTGGCCATATCCTATTAAATGGAATACAGAAAAAGAATTTACATCTGATATTTTAGTTTTGGGGGGAGGTATTGCAGGATGTTGGGCTGCAATAGCGGCAGCTAAGAAAGGTGTAAAAGTTACTCTTGTTGAAAAAGGTGCAACTATTAGAAGTGGTGCTGCTGGATCAGGTATAGATCACTGGGAAGCAGCAGCGACTAATCCTTGTTCAAAAGTCACTCCTGAAGAACTTACATTAGCTATGGTTGAAGATCATAACGGTTATAATAATGGAATTTCACACTATATTGAATGTAAAGAAGGATATGATAGACTTTTGGACTTGGAAGAATTTGGGGGAAAAATAAGGGATACTGAGGATGAATTTAGAGGTGCTGAATTTAGAGATGAAAAAACCAAATTTTTATTTTCTTACGACTATGAAAATAGATACAACTTGAGAGTATGGGGAACAACTTTTAAACCTGCTCTCCATAAAGCGTGTAAACGTTTGGGCGTAGAAATATTTGATAGAACAATGGCTACAAATCTTTTAACAAAAAAAGGTGAAGAAGGAACAAAGATAATTGGAGGAATAGGATTCAATGGAAGAACGGGTGAACTTTATATTTTTAAGGCAAAAGCAACCATATTATGCATGGCCCGACCAACTCGTATCTGGCTCTTTTCTCCAGGATTTCCGGGAATTTCTGAATTCCGTCCACTCCAGTGTATGGGGGATGGCCATGCTATGGGGTGGAGAGCAGGTGTAGAATTTACTATGATGGAAAAGTCTTTAAGAGCTCTATGGTCAGGTGAGCGTAGTTTTCCACCCTATGGAACAGGTAATACTCATAATACGTGGTATGCATGTTCCATGGTTGATGTCAATGGTAAAGAAATTCCTTGGGTGGATAGAGATGGTAATATTCTTAAAAAGATCTCACAACGATATAAGCCTGCTCCAGGACAAAGACTTTTTCTAAAAGGGGGAGGTGAAACTGATTTTCATCTATATAAATACTTAGGTCCTGATACTCTTCCTGTAGAAGATCTTTTAAAACAAGGTTTTAAGTTACCCTTTTATGCTGATTTGTCTAGCATGCCTGAACTTGAAAGAAAGGTAATTTGGGGCTTGATGGTTGGAGAAGAAGGGAAATCTAGAATTCCAATACTAGATATGTATACAAAAGAAGGTTTTGACCCTAAGAAGGATTTACTTCAAAGTTATGGAGATGGATGGACTTCCGCTTCATTCTTACCACGTGAACGTCAGATTTTTGGAGTTCCAGGTGGAATTCTCAATGATTGGGAATTAAAAACGAATTTGGAAGGATTATATGCTGCGGGTGATCAATTATTTGCTTCAGATTGTGTTGGTCATGCTGCAGCAACAGGACATTATGCTGGGAGACATGCAGCAGATTATGCAATGAGAGCTACTTTAGAACCAATAGATCGCCATCAAATAGAATCAGAAAAGACTCATATTTATTCCTTCTTAGGTAAAAAAAATGGAGTAAATTGGAAAGAATTTAATTTGCATATCACAAGAATTATGCAAAATTATTGTGGTGAGATAAAAAGCGAAGAACTCTTGAATATAGGATTAGAACTACTAGAAAAAATGGAGAAAAGTGAGATTCCATTATTATTTGCAAGAAATCCACATGAATTGATGCGTACACTGGAAGTTTTGAATATACTTACAAATGCTAAGTTAATAATTCATTCTTGTTTAGCTCGGAAAGCGAGCTCCAAACAGTTACACTTTAAGAGATCAGATTACCCTGAAACGGATCCACCAGATTGCCATAAATTTATTACTGTAAGACTTGAGAATAATCAAGTAAAGGTTAGTGAAAAACCTATTGACTATTATGGCTCTCTTAAAGAGAATTATGAATATTATAATAAAAATTATAGGAGAGGTGAAATAAATAATGAATGAGAAGGCTTATGCAATTATAGAACCAGGAATTTCAAATCCTATAATATTCAATCTGGATATTTGCAATGGATGTAATAGATGTATGGAAGTATGCCAAGTAGATTTGTTTATACCAAATCAAGAGAAAGGAAAACCTCCGATTGTATTATATCCTGGAGAATGCTGGTATTGCGGTTGTTGTGTAGGGGAATGCCCTAATCCTGGCGCTATCAAGCTTAATCCAATATTAATGAATCGAGTTCACTGGAAACCTAAAACCAGCTTTAAAATATAGATCAAAATCCTTTTACAAAATGAAAGTATTCAATGAGATTTCAAAAACAAATAGCAGTATTATCAGACATTCATGGAAATAGTCTAGCTTTAAAAGCAGTTCTTGAAGATATAAACAAAAGAAAAATTCACTCTATATTCAACCTTGGAGACAGTCTCTATGGCCCTTTAGATCCTATAGGAACTGCTGACATTCTTATTGAACTTAATATCCCTAGCATCTGTGGTAATGAAGATCGGATTCTGTTAGTTCACTCAGATGAAGATTTTGAAAATAATCCTTCTCTCTCTTATGTTTTAGAATTGATTGATTCAAAAATTCTGAAGTGGATAAAGAAGCTACAAGAAATAATTGAATACGACGAGATGGTCCTCTTTCATGGTACACCAGAAAATGTTTCAGAATATTTAATTGAAAAAGTAACTGAAAATGGAGTTAAAATTAAGAGTAATTTAGAGTTAGAAAAACAGGTTTCAGGATTTAATCAAGAAATAATACTGTGTGGACATAGTCATGTCCCTAGATCCATCTATTTACAAAATGGTAAACTCATAATTAATCCAGGAAGTGTTGGGTTGCCTGCTTATACTGATTTTCATCCGTATCCTCATAATATGGAGGCCGGTACCCCCTACGCTCGATACAGTATAATAAGTAAAATTGAGAAACAATGGTGGATTGAAGATATTTCAGTTCCTTATGATTGGGGTAAGGCTGCCTCAATAGCAAAAGAAAATGGAAGACCAGATTGGGCAAAATGGTTGACACATGGGCGTACTTAGTGATTAGGAAAACTTCTTTAACTCCTCTTCAGATGAAAAAATCATAAATTTATATTAAGCAATATTATTATGTAAAAATTGTTATCATTTTAAACCAATAATTATAAAAACCATTGTTATCATGAATTTTGAGAATATTAATGAAGAACCGTCAGAAATGGAAAGGTTAGAAAAAGAAAGGATGGAGAAACAAAAAATTGAAAATAAATTATTTCCCCATGACTCACTTTTTATGATTCCAAGTTGGAGTAATTTATTAGGTTATCCAACATTAGGAACTTATGTTCATCATCCAGTAATAAAAATAGTCTCAGATCCAGTTATATTCTTAAGCGGTTATGATTATTCGATTGAGACTTCAAAAGGAACGCTTCATTACCTCTTTGGTTTAGGATATTATTATCAAAAATTTGAATTAGAATCTGGTAAATATATTACCGACAATAGAATACTAACAGGATTAGTGCTTTCTGATTTTGTTTATGACCACATGGCTGCTTCAGCGAATGTAACATTAGAAGATGATCGAGATGTTATCATAGCAGAAAAAGTGATTAAAGTCCCTGTCAATTTGTCATATAAATCAGAGAACCATCAATCTTTCATAAAAGGTGCGTTAATGAGAAATGTGTTCATTCCTAATAAAGATATATTTTTAGAGATGATGGAAAGAATCCGACAAGATAATTCATATCAAATCGCTAAAGATGGGCATATGTTACTGAGCACACATTGGGATCACTATAATAAAATTTTGGTTTCTGAAAAGATGAGGCAAAAATCTGATAATTCTTATCTAAATTCAACCGCTGGAATAGATGGAATCATATTTGCAGTTGAACAACATTTACAGGAGACAATCTCTAATATTAATTTAAGCATAATCGATGGTAATATTGACTATTTGAAAAATGTATATTCCAATGTCGAGTTTGACCCAATGTATCTATACTCTCTCTTAAAAAATGCTTCAACAGTGTTAAGCTCAGATATACCACAAGTTTCATCGAGTAAAAGAGAATTAACCAACTCTAAGACATCAAAACATTCGATTTTTACCTCCGCAGAAGAACGTTTGTTTGCCTATATAAGTTGGCCTTCCCAATTTCAAAGAAAAGCAAAAAAAGAACCCCAAGTCCTATCTAAAGAGGAAGAATACCCTGCTTACCTTCTTGAAAAGGATACTCCACAACCTAGTATTAGCCCTATAAAACCCCCAGAATATAAACAAGAAAATTTTGAGCTTGAAACATTAAAATCAAAACGGGTGGAGTCTAAAGCGTTACCAAATCCTCCTAAACCTGATGTTAAACAAATTTTAGTATATCTTAGACAAGTTATTAATGAAGATTATGAAATGAGAGCTATAGGACAAGCATTTGAAATCGGTAGGGAAAGTATGAGACAAATAGGTGTTAGCGCAACTACAACTGAACAGAAAAAAATATGGGAAATGAGTAAATACGCTAATATATACTCAAAAAAGGAACCTAACCTTGGGTTACCGTTAAGAGAAAAAGAAGAATTACTCCTTATGGTAGGAAAATGGATTTTTGACATTGAAGAAGAAGAGAGAAAGGAAAAAGAAAGATTAGAAGCGGTTCGCTTGGAAAAAGAAAGAATGGAAAGAATGGAAAGAGAGAGAAAAATAAGAGAAAAACAAGAAAAGGAAAGACAAGAAAGAGAACGTCTATTAAGAATTCGAAAAGAAGAGGAGAGGAAAAGACAAGAGCAATTAGAAAAAGCAAGTTTACAAAAAATAGAAAAAGAAAAGCAAGAACAAATCAGATTAGAAAAAGAACGTATAGAGAAGGAGAGGAAAGAGCTAGAAGCTATTGAAAAAGAAAAATTGGAAGTTGAAAGGCTGAAACAAGAAAGAAAACAAAAAGAAAAAGAAGCAAAACTAGAAGTAAAAAAGCGAAAAAAGCTAGAAAAGCAAAAGAAAAAGTTAGAAAAAAAGAAACAGAAAGAACAACAAAGACTAGAAAATCTGTAATTCTATACATACTCGTATGTCATTATTGTGGTAGAGTATTAAAATGAAACAAAAAAAGGATTATTATGTCATTAATTAGCAAATTATATAAAATACAAAAAAAAGACCTTAAGAACGCAGTAGATGTACTTAATGATGCATTTGCAGAAGAGTCAATGTGGAAAGAAGTATTCAATGATGAGGAAAAGAACCGCGCTTTAACTGAAGTAATGGTAAGATTCTGTTTGAAATATGGCAATGTCGTAGCGACATCTAACAATATAGAAGGAATAATGGCACTGGCACCTCATGACAAAGCTATGACAGTTTGGAGAATTATAAGAAGCGGTGCTTTTTTACTTTCTATGAAAATGTCAAAAGAAGCAAAGATGATGGAAATCCTTACTAATGCTGTTGAAGAAGGGAAGAAAAGTCTTAATTTAGGACCACATATACATCTATTGATAATGGGTGTTTCACAAGAATTTCAAGGAAAAGGTTTTGGAGGAAAATTATTAA
>JAEOTW010000348.1 GCA_016839655.1 Promethearchaeota archaeon
CTATTCCTAAAGAATATATAATCCATGAAAAACGTTGTCTGTATAAAAAATCAGGAAATTTAATCAGAATTCCAATTATTATTAAGCAAATTCCTATTAATATTGCTGGAATTAAAATCCTTTTTTTTAAATCTACTTTTTTATTAATAGACCTGTTATTTAAATATGAATCGAACAGTATATCTCCAAAAACTGTTCCTAATAGAAAAAAAGGAAAAAAAGTCAAAATTGGATCTTGATAAATATTGTTATATAACACATGATATAAAATACCAAAGATATTGAACTCACCTTGAAAACCCAACAAAAAGTTCAATATAGCTTGATTGGCAATGATTATAAAAAAACCAATACTAACTCTAACTATTTTTGAGGTATATAATAATGGCCAGACCATAAACATGGATACCGCTACTGTTAATAGAACAAACCAGGTCCAAATATAAGAAGGGTTATTTAAGACAATTGCAATTGGTATATTGTAAGAAATTGCAATTATAAAAAGGAAAAGAGCACGGAAAAAGTATGAATTTTTTACTATTCTCATATTTATATCCTCTGAGGTTCTTGCTTTAATCTGTCTCCTCCTATAGGACATAGAGATACTCACACCAGAAATAAATAAAAAGCCAGATGCACCTATTGAGTCTAATATCATTATTGTAGCATTATGCAATTCAGAAGAACTGCTTAGCAGCCACCAATCGATTAGATGGTTTAAAACCATCCAAGTCATACATAATCCACGAAAAATATCTATGCTTTTAATTCTTTGAAGTTCCATTTTGATTGTAAGTTATTTTATGTAATTTTTATTCATATTTTTTATTTTTTCGAGCTAAGGATAAAGATAATTTACCAATTTGAACTTTCAAAGAAAATTTTCTCTCTAATTTTATATATATAAATCTTAGAAATATTCCATATAGTATAACGGTCACTATGATAAAAAACCAAATATTATATCTATTCAATAAATCGTAAAATAGAATGAAATTTAAATTTTGTAGCAGAAAGAGAGTTAGAGAATAATAAGAAAAATAGAATAGAAATCTATAACTTTTTTTTTGCTTTGAAGAATCCAAAGACCTCACATGACAGCATAGCTATTATTACAATCAGGTCTAAACCAATTGTATAAATTAGCCACCAAAAGTTTGTTTTAATAGTGAGAATCCTTACAGAGAATAAATTTGGATATAGAAACGGAATACTTAATGCAATTAATATCACCCCAATTATTAAAATTGGAAATGCTATTTTTGTTTTAAACACTTTTTTTCTCTCAGTTTCATCTTCTATAAATGAAAAATCATAAATCACATCCCCTAACACAGTGCCTATTAGAAAGAAAGTAAAGAATGATAAAATGGGATTCTGATCTTTAGAATTATAAAAGATATAAAAAAGAATCCCCGGTAAATTCCCTTGGGCTTCAAATGGTAATAAAGCATGAAATAAAAACTGGTTAATAACCCATATTAATAATCCAATAAAAATTCTAGCTAATTTTGAGGTTTTTAACATTGGCCAAGCTAACAATAGGCACCCTGCTACTGTTAATATAATAAACCATTTCCAAATTATTGTTATATCAAAAAATTGGATTGCTACAATAAAATTGTAAATTAGAGCAAGCCCTAAAACTAATATTGCTCGAATATAATATTCTTTTCTAACGTTATTTATATTATATTCTTCCGAGATTTTAGTTTTTTCAATTCTATTTCTATAAGAAATCATAGTGCTCACACCAGAGATAAATACAAAACCCGCAGCACCCAACGCTGAAAATAGAGAAACGTATACATAGAACAACCAATTATCCATAGGTTGAGACCACCAGTCAATCATATGTCCTGCCATGATGTAAACCATGCCTAGTCCCCTAAAAATATCAATACTTTTAATTCGTTTCATATTAGTCTCGTTAAAATTTATTTTAATTTTTATTTTGTAAAATTAAGTAATAGTGGTATGGAGTAACATAGTATTAAATATTAATTTATGATATTTCCGTAAAAATTTTCAGAGGAATGACTTAGAGAAATTTGATTATTTAATATTTTATCTATTAAGTCTTTTAAATTAAAAGAAGAATCATCAAGTTCAGGAATAGTTCCTTTATTTTCCTTCTTAGAATTTAATTTCTGAATTTTAAACTGTTTAAGAATTTTAGAATAATTTGATTGATCAATTTCGACACCTTTTCTCAATGCCAAAATTAATGCAGAAACTTCATGTTTTGTCTTTATTCTCTTTTTTTTATCTTTTATTTTCGTTTTTGATGATTTAGATTCATCAATCAAAAAAATTTTCATATCTTTTCTCTCACCGAAATGATCATAGATCTCATTTAATAGTTCAATTGTTAATGGTAAAACACCACTTCCAAATTTAAATTCTAATTTCATTGGAAGTGGATTTTTTTTTTGGAAACAATCTACCTTATCAATAATAAATTCAATGAATTCATTTTTATCAAAAATTGTATGAGAAATCAAAAACAAATCATCTAAAAATATAACAATTCCGATTCGCTTTGTACCTGGATCTATTGAAAACAATAAGTTTGAATAATTTTCTTTAAATTTAATCTTATTGGCTGCTAGTACTTTTAAAACATAATGTTGAAAATTTTCCTTATAGGAATAAGCTAAAAATTTTACCTTTTCATTAGATTTTTTAAAATTATGAATTTCATCTGATGTTGTAAGAATAACCGTAGGAATTTCTGGTATTTTATCGCTCACATTTAGAACATCAAATTTAATATTTAATCGAGTTAATTCTTTATTAATTCTATAAAAAAAATTTAAATTCTCAGTTCTAAGGTATAAAATTTTATTGCTCAAATTATAATTATAAATATTAGATAAAATTAATAATTTTTAATTACATGAAATTTCCAACCTTAGAATTAAATAAATATTTTAGTTCTCAAGATACTTTACAAGGCATTTTTTCCGTGTTTGGGGATTTTGGTGTTGGAAAAACAACTTTTGCTCTCCAAACAGCACTAAATTCTGCATGCCAAGGAAATTTAACTATATATGTTTACACCAAACCCAATTTCCCCTCAGAAAAAATCTTGTTGATTAATAAGCATTCTCCAGATATTTTTGATAATATTGTATTTATTCAGACTACGAGTTTTACAGAGTTAAGTAGCATTATTTTTAATTTTGAATTTTTAATTTTAAATTACTTAAATAAGCATAAAACTAAATTGGAAATGATCATAATTGATTCTATAACGAATCTCTACCGATTAGAATTAAATAAAGATAAAAAAGAGAAAAATTATAGTTTAAATTACAAGTTAAATCAGATGTTAGCTAATTTAACATACTTAAACCAGAGTTATGGAATTGAAATATTAGTAATAAATGAAATAAGTAGAAAAAGCCTTGATGATATTTTAATAGATGTAGAGACTGGCGGAAATGTTATGAAATATTGGGTAAACTTTAACTTAAAGATTAGTAAAACTAGTAAATTAAATGAAAGAAAGTTTTCTTTTAATAAAATTTCTGAAAACTATACAATTGAATTCATTTCAAATTTGAGAGAAGAAGGGTTTGAATAATATAAAGAGTAGTTAATTTCAAGTAATCCTGACACTAATTTTATGAAATCTTTACAATACTTAAGACCCAATTACTAAAGATTTTGCAAAGTTTAATGTTTTTGATAAATTTATTTAATATCATATAATGGAAGAAAAAGATCTAACCCTAATTAGAGAAAGCTCAACTGAATTTTACATCCACAATATCGATATAGACTCAGTCCCCTCAAAAACAATGAATGTTTTTTATAATAAAAGAATGGAGATTAATCGTGACATTACAAATTTAAGTATTAATGCTTATAACGAATTATTCAATCAAGATAAACTAATTATAATAGATTCCATGGCAGCATCGGGAGTAGGTGCTATCAGAATTATAAAAGAGTGTACAGAAGTAAAAAAGATTTATATTAATGATATTAATCCCGAAGCAGTTAACCTAATTAAGAAGAATATAATAATTAACAAATTGGATAAAGAGAATAAACTATATTGTATAACAAACAAGGATGCAAATCTTTTATTTTCTGAAATTGCAAGTCAATCAAGTGAAAAACAGAAAAAGCCAAATGTTATCTCTATTGATCCATTTGGAACCCCAAATCTCTACATAGATTCGGCTTTTAAAACATTAAAAAAAGAAAATGGTTTGATGTGCATTACAGCTACGGACACAGCAGTTTTATTTGGAGTAAGACCAAATGCATGTATTAGAAAATATTTGTCTAAACCGCTTCATAATGAATATTGTAAGGAAATAGGCGGCCGAATTTTAATATCTTTCATTTCTCATATAGCAAATATAAATAAAATTGGAATTATTCCTCTTTTATCATTCTATTCAGGCCATTTTATTAGATTGGTCTGTTTAACATTTAAGAATAAGAAAAAAATTTCAGAATTTTTTAATAAATTTGGCTATATAATACACTGTAATAAATGTAATTATCGATCTGTGTTTACAAATAACATCCTAGATATTTCCCAAAAATGTCCTATATGTGATAGTAGAGGAGATCTTGATTTTGCAGGGCCTTTATGGATAGGAAAATTACATGATGAAAATTTTTTAAAAAAAGTAATATCCTTAAATAATGATACAATATCTCCAAATAAAAAAAGAATTGATAAACTCTTAAACTACGCAGTGGAGGAAAATAATATGCCAATTTCTTATTATAATATTCATAATCTTTGTCAAGACTTAAAACTAAAATCTGTCCCAAAAATTCAGAACATATTGAATGAAATCAAAAATTTGGGATATAGAGCTTCAAAAACCCATTTTGATTTTTTGTCAATAAAAACTGATTTAGATCTCCTCACAATAAAAAATATTTTGCGTAAATTACAAAATTAATTATATTAATAATATTAATTAACAACAGAGATTTGCATAAACAAGAATCGTTTTACAAACAGGCAAAAAAAGAAGGTTATCGAGCAAGATCAGCATATAAATTATTTGAGATCCAAAAGAGGTTTAATATTTTCAAAAGAGCATTTTATATAATAGATTTAGGAAGTGCACCTGGTTCATGGTTACAAGTCGCTAAGAAATTTGCCGAAGAAAATTTATATAAATATAAAGACCAATTCTATCATAGAGATTACTACAAAATAATGGGTGTTGATATTCAAAATGTAGCTCCGATTGAAAATATTAATATTATTAAAGCAGATCTTACAAAACCAGAAATACAAGAGCATATAGATTCTTATTTTGACAATAAATTAGATTTAATTATATCAGATGCATCTATAAAGAAGACAGGGAATAAATTCACAGATCATATTAAACAATTAGACTTGTGCAATATAGTATTGAATTTGGCAGAAAAAAATTTAAAATACAAGGGCAATTTGGTTATTAAAACCTTCCAAGGTTCTGATTTCGATAACTTCACAAGAAAAATGAAGAAAATTTTTAGATTTTTAAAATCATATAAACCAAAATCCTCAAAAAAGAAAAGTAATGAAATTTTTTTAGTAGGTATAAGCAAGATTTAATTAAATATTTTGCAAACGTGATTCAATTTCATCAAAATTGATATTATAGTCTTCTCCTTTTGATAATATTTCTATCCATTCAGTTAACCATGGACAATGTTGAGGATTAAATTGATCTAGATTAGTATCGTTGCATTTATCTCGAAAGGGACAAATAAAACATGGCTGTTTTGAAAACATATTCCAAATAAAATCCTTTCTTTTTTTATTAATTTTTAGATCTTTGAATTTTGCTTCAATTTCCTCGAGTGCAAAGATATGTTTAGTCCATGAGGCATCAACTAATTCCCGTTTCATTTTAATTTTTGACTGTAATACTAAGAATTCTAGTATTTCTTCAAGATCATTGCGTTGTTTATTACTTAATTCAATTAGTCTATCAAATAATATATCTTTTTCTCGATTTATGATTGAAAGAACTACTTTTTCATCTTTTCTTAAGTTTCGGTTGAATTCCTTCTTTTTTTCTTCAATTCTTTCAATTCTTCTCTCAATATCTGACTTTTCTTCTAAAGAACCCTCAACACGCTCTTTAATTTTACACTTATGCCGAGATAAATAAGCAAAACTTTTTCCACAATAAGGACATGTCTCTTTTTTCTTCTTTGCCATATTATTTTTGAGATTAATGTGATTTTCTAATTAATTTATTATTAATTGTAATAATTAAAAGCACTATGATATAATCTTTATGAATATTTTAAAATTAATCTTTCGATTTTCTTCAATTTTCATACAAATTCTTAGTTTATCTTATATTGGTAAAATCATAGTTTATTTATATTGAAAATTTTAATAATAAATTATAATGTCTATTAGCAAAATATTGGATATCAATGATAGACAAATCAAAAAAAGAAGAGAAATTCTTAGTGATTTTAAAGTTATAGAGAAAAATAAATACGTTTTAAACACAGGTACGAAGAATTTTGATGGTATATTAGGAGGGGGTTTTTGCTCACGAATGAAATATTTAATCTTTGGAGCAAATAAAACCGGTAAAACTCAATTATGTCATCAATTATGTGTTCAAGCGTATATTCAGTTCTCTAAAAGTTTTGAATATCATAAACAGAGAAAGCGAGAATTTATTTATTATTTTGATACAGAAAATACTTTTCGTCCTGAACGGATTAAAGAATTAATCCTAAATAGTGAGATTGACTATAAGGATTTGCTTAGAAAAATCCTAGTATCAAAAATTATGAGTAATTCTGCGCTACTATTGTCATTAAAAGAACTTGAAAATTTTTTAGAAATGAATGATAGTAATATCCTAATTATTGACACAATAAATAACCATTATAATTCTGAATTAGCTAATAAGGGAATTTCAGCAAATAAAACTAAAACGGCATTTATAAAAATATTAGATAAGATTAACCAGCTTACCAATGATTATAATTTGATCACGATAACTACAGCTCAAGTAATCTCAAATTTAAGACGAGAATCTTCAATTCCAACACTACCTGGTGGGAATATAATATTGAATCAGTATTTTTCGGAATATTTATATTTAGACTATAAAGAACATGATAAAAGATATATTCAATTAGCTAATTCGATTAGCTTACCTGAAAAACGATTACCCTATAAAATTACTTCTTTTGGAATTCAAGATTGTAAATTATAATTTGTAATACCCAAAAAATCATCTATTGAAAGGTTTGCAAAATCTTTAGATATATACTCAGAATTAACCAAATATATTTTATTTTCTATTTTACTCTTTAACCATTTTATTAATGTTAATGCGTAAACGAGCTTTTTATTCTTTTCAGGACCTGCAATTCGGCTTTTTTCTATATTCAACTTTGAATATTTACCAATTATGCTTCCAAAATCCATTCCAATGAGATATATCATATGAAATGAAGATAGTAAAGAATTTATAAAATAAAGTATTCGATCACCATCGGTAAATCCTCCAGGATTTATTAAATTTTTGGTTGGTTCTACTTGGGTGGTTCCTATGAGATTCTTAAATATTTCTATTTCATTCTTGAAATATTTCAAGGCTTTAATATTATCTCCATGTGCGTGGACTATATTAAAGGTTGGAAAATGGAATTCATTTTTAGATATGCCATCTAAATCAGTAAATATAGCATCAACCTTAATATTTTTTTCTCTTAATAGAACCGAAGCACCATCTGCAGTCAAATTTATAAAGTCATTGAAAAATTCTGATCCCCTTCTTTTCAAGATAATTTCAATAGTCGATTCTAAGGATGGGCCACAACCATAGATTATTATTGCACTTCTTGATGATATTTGAACTTTAAATAATTTTAAAATTTGCTCAAGGTTCCAATCCTTTTTTTTTTCTAGTAAAGATGATAAATAATCCCGAGCTTCACAATCCTTTTGATAGCTAAATTTAAAGTCATTTATGATTTTGATATACCAATCCTTAAATTCATCATAGAAATCTAATTGTTCCTTTAATTTTAAATCCATTTTTAAGATCAGTTGATTCTCTATCTCAATAATAAAATTTTAAATTATTACCTTAATTAATAACAACATACTATATAATTCAATTTTATTAGAAATAATAATTAAGTAAAAAAGAGTTAGATAAAAATGGCTAAATGGTTTACCAAAACTCATCAATGGTTTGATGATGCTACCAAAATGGTTGGAATTACTCCTTATGCTGCAGAACAGCTCGGAGAAATCAGTTTTGTTGATGTGGAAGGTCTTGAGGGAGCTGATCTTGAACAAGTGAAAATGGATGGAGATGAACCTTCGAGTGATCCAATTGATTGCACAGTTGAATCAAGCAAGGCTGTTGGTGATATATATTCACCTGTAAGTGGGAGTGTAACTGAAATTAATTCAGATTTAATGGATGAACCAGAAAAAATAAATGAAGATGCGTTTGCAGCTTGGCTCTTTAAAATCGATCCATCAAATTGGGATGCAGAAAAGGGTAATTTATTAGATGAATCAGGATATAATGCATTTAAAGGGTAATATTTAAAGATTTAATTTTTTTCAAAATACTTTTTCTTTTTTTTAATAGGTATAGCAATATTCTGTAAATTTAATACATGAATAAGAATAATCAATATTGAATAGTTCCTGCTTTAATACTAATTATATATTGAAGTATTATAAAGCTAACCATAAGCATTATAAGTCCAATTACTAATATCCAAATTGCCATTTTTTTATTATATACATATTTTGATGCTTGATATAACATTATAAATCCAGTTGAACAAAAAAAAATCAAAACAGCTGCAACAATACTTTCTATAATATAACTATCGTGAATATCTTGATAGATGAATACTGGGTCTCCTTGTTGAGTAGCTCCAAGTGCAGATGGTCCTCTCACTATTAAATAAACTACCCCCATCTGAAGAAAAAATAAGACTGCAAAGACAACCACGATAGATAAAGATCTTGAAGGCATTGGAAGAGAAATTCTGGGAAGCTTCATTCTCGGAAAATTAATCTTAGGTTTTCTTAAAGAATTTCCGAAAATCCAAGGAATTTTGGTTTTAATCTTTTCAATAACTGTTTCAGAACCAATAATTTCCTCTTTCTTAGATGTGTTTTTTTGCATAAATTATGAAATAATTATTAAATTAAATTTATTAACTTTTTTAATTAATTTTAAACAATATATAATTTTCTAACTTGTCTTTTTAAGTAAATTAAGTAACACATTCCATACCTTTTCAACAGATTTAACCTTTAATTTTTCATCTGGAGAATGAGCCCCTTCGTTTGTAGGTCCAATTGAAATCATTTCCATCTGAGGAAACTTTTTTTTTAAAATTCCACACTCTAAACCCGCATGAATAGCTTTAATTTTTACATCATCTTTGAAAATCTCCCGATATGCATCTTTATAATTTGCTAATAATTTAGATTGAAAATTTGGCGTCCATCCAGGATAATCAGAATCTCTTTTTATATTAATTTCTAAATTACTTAATTCAAAAAGAGTTTTAGTTTTCTCCCAGATTACATATTTGAAATACTCACTTAAACTTCTTTGACTTAATTTTATTATTATATCATCATTTCCAGTAATAATTACACCAAAATTAGATGATGTAAAAACCAAATCTTTTATTCTAGGATGCATTGAGATAGAGCCATTAGGGATTAGATTCATTATATTTAACAAATTTTCTTGAAGATTTTTTGACATAACTGTGTTATTGGTAAAATCTTCCAACTCTTTTATGGATAAGTCTAAATTTGGTTCAATACCATCAAAAAGTACCAATATTTCATTAAAAATTTTATAAATAAAATTAAGAATCTCTGATGCATTGCTTTTCTCAATAAAAAAGATTGATGAAGCTTCTCTCGGAATAGCATTAGTTCGATTGCCACCATCAATTGAATAAATTTTAATTGAGTATTTTTCATTTAACTCCCAGAGAATTTGTGCGATTATTTTTAACGCGTTTCCTCTACCCAAATGAATATCTACTCCAGAATGACCTCCTGATAAACCAGAGATAAAAATTCTTATTGGTACTAATTTTTTTTCTTGAACATTGACGGTTATGGATTCTTTTTTTATTTCTATTATGTGAACAAGACCACCCGCACATCCGATAGTTACAGAGTCATCCTCTTCAGAGTCAAGGTTTATAAGAAAATCCCCCTCTAAAAAATCCTCATTAACTGCGAATGCGCCTCGTAAGCCTTGTTCTTCATCCACAGTAAATAATAAATCAAAACCTAATGAGTTAAAGTGTAATTCTCCTCCCTGAATTTTTTTCATTAGGGTTAACATATAACATATTCCTACTCCATTATCTGCGCCCAGGGTTGTTCCTTCTGCAGTAATCCATTTTTCTTTATTTATTTCTTCAATTTTTAACTTTAATGGATCTTTCGAAAAATCATGAGTCACAGATTCGTTTTTTTCACAAACCATATCCATGTGGCATTGTAGAACGCAGTTTCTTATTTGGTTTGATTTAGCGGGAATACTAATTAAAAGATTTCCAATAGAATCAATCTTAAATTTGAAACCCAAACTCTCTGATTCTTCTTTTAAAAATGTTCTAATTTTCTCTTCATTTTCAGAACATCGAGGAATTTTAGAAACTTTTTCGAAATATTCCCAAAATTCAAAAGGCCCTCCTAAATCTTTTAAATTTAACAAAATTATCCCTTTTAATCAAAATATATATATTAATTCAGTTATAATAATTATAAAATAACACTAAATTCCTTATAACTTTATTTAAAGGCTAATCAAATGAGTTGGAAGGATCTTTATTCCGAAGTAAAGAAACGAAAAATGGAAGCACTCGATAAAAAAGATGTAGTGCAAGCTGTTGAAAAACATGGAAAAATTTTAGCAGTTAATGGGAGGTACGAAAAACCTAAAAAAGTAATAGAGCACATGTACGCATCATTAAAAAAAGTCATTAGAGAAAAAGAAATTATGAAAGAAGATTTATCTCAATATGATGTTTTACTCATCGGATGTCCAGGAAGTGATATACCACATGCGTCTTATCCAAAAGTTAAAGATTTTGTATTGAATGGTGGATGGCTAATAACAACAGATTGGGCTATACAAAGTATTATTGAAAACATATTCCCAGGTTTCATTCGGTGGAATCGTGCAAGAACTGCAGATGCAGTAGTTGCATGTCAAGTAATTAATCCAAATCATCCATTTTTAGATGGTGTATTAAGTGAAATTCAACAAAGCAAGTGGCAAAAACAGACAGTTAAAAATACTAAGAAAAGTGAATTCAGATGGTGGTTAGAAACGAGATCTTTCCCAATACAAATTTTAAATCCTCAAGCCGTTAGAGTCTTAATTGGTTCTTGGGAAATTCAAAATAAATGGGGAGAATCACCTGTGCTTGTAGAGTTTGATTATGGTAAGATGGGGGGAAGAGTAATTCACATGATCAGTCATACTCACTTACAAAAAGGTGGAGCTAAAGGGAAATATGCTTCTGCTCTAATCATTACAAATATTCTAGACGAGAAAGTGTCCCAAAGAATGGGGATTTCAAAAAAACCAACTCCAGGTTACGTTTCTGATTGGCAAACTTCATACTCTGCTTCTCAACAACAATATCAACCTCCTCTAGAAGAACAATGGGTTTCACCACCAGAAGAGACTGATTATTTGACACCAACTACAGGAGGGAGTGGATTAACAGAGACTTCTCAAATAATTGAAGCAAATGTAAGTAGTACAGACTTTTCATATGCTACTAAATGTGTATTCTGCGATTATGACTTTACTGAATATAAAGGAAAAATTTATCTTTGTAAAGCTTGTCATGCGCAATACCATGAAAATTGTATCAATTCACAAATCAATGAAGGTATATGCAAAAAGTGCGGTAGAATATTACTTTGGTAGAAATTGAAATCACCTTAAAGATATTAAACAATAAAAAATAAAAAAAAGAAAAGATAATTTCTGATTCTAAAAGTTAGTTTTCTATAATTTCTATTGCCTCTTCAGGACATTGAGTTTCGCAAGCCCTACATCCTACACAGTCTTCCCTGTTTTCTTCTATTACGTTTACTTTACCTCCCTCAGGTTCACCAAAGCATTCAGAAGGGCATACTTCATAACATGTACCACATCCTGTACATGCATCTAAGTCTAGTTTTATGTCGAAGGACATGAATTTTAACTCCTTGCAGTTCTAATTTCTTATTTTTTGATTATTATTATAATAATCCTAACTTAGATAATAATATAAAAAATATAAATTTCGGTTTTATTAAGTAAAGTTATCAATGAATTATTATTTTTTTAATTTAATCCAAATTTTATAAATTCACATTATTAAGGAACCTTGCAATTTAAAAAACTCTGGACTTATAATCATAATGAACCAATACTAGGATTTCAATTAGCAGATATTAATAATAATCGAAAAATTGAAATTATTGCCTATAATAAAAAGGGGAATATATTTTTTATTTCCCTAGATGGTCAATTATTACATAAAGAACTAATTTCAAAAGATAAACCAATATGGCATTTAAAAGTATTTGATATTGATAACGACGGAGAAAAAGAATTAATTTTAGGTGGAATGGATGGATTTTTAAGAACATTTAAATGCGATTTAACATATAATTTACAATGTTTATGGACCCATAGTTTTGGTTCATCAATTAGTGGAATCCTTATAGAAAACATTAATAATAATGATATTTATGAATTAATTGCGTTTTCTCTCGATAAAACAATAAGAATACTAAATCCTTTAAGCGGTGACTTAATTTGGGGACAGGTTTTTCAAGATGGTATAGGAGATGCAACAGTTTTTAGGAAGGACAAAATTTTTATATTAGGAGCTGGAAATGACGGTACATTACGAATTTTTAATGGTTTCGATGGAAAGTTATTATGGTTTAAGAAATTTTCTAATAAGGTAAGATGTGTTAGTTATTTAAATTCAATTAAAGGATGGGTTGTAATATGTGGCGGCGATGATAAGAAATTACACTTTATAAATGAAAATACTCATCGTGAATTCAAAACAAGAGAATTTGAAAATTATATATGGAAATGCAAATCTTACCCTCCTCAAAAATACACAAGTGCTATTATTAGTACTTATTCTTTTGATTATTTTGAGGATTTAATTCCAATTGAAGATATAAAATTTTCATCAAAAATCGTATCCATAAATGAATATCTTGACTACAAATGGGAAATCGCAGGCTTCAATACTGAATGCCTTTGTATAATAGAAATTTTTAATAATACTCTTATTTGTATAGGTACTACTAAAGGGGAACTCATTATTATAGAGGAAAACACAGGGAGAATACTTTTTAGAGAAATATATTTATATTGTTTAAATTCAATTCAGTTTAGTATAGAAAAAAAAATATTAATTTGTTGCTATGATGATGGAACAATTGTAGCTTATACCATTGAGGACAATTTAGGGTAAAATGATTTTATCCAAAAAGCAAACTGTTTTGATATAATAAGCAAATTTAAAATGGAAAAAAAAATAAAAAAATTATTTTATTATTCTTCAGAAGCTAGTTCCTCTTCCAATTCTTCGAGTGGAACTGGAGCAGGAGTAGTTAACATACTATATCCAATCCAAATAGCAATAATTGAAATTAATATAACAAGAAGCCACATTGGAGCTACTACAAATAGTCTCCAATCAAGCCAATCAACTCCAAATAGGCGTATCCATGCATCCCAATTGGGGTTATTAAATAGTTCATCGAACATTAAATCAACAATGCTACCCATGGAATAAATGATTGCGATTAGAATACCTACAACCATCACAATTGCGCCAATAATTTTATCCTTAGCCATTTTTATAACCGTTTTAAATTTTATTATTTTAGCTATTTTATTTTAATTTTGAAAGAAGTTAAGCATCTAAAATTTGCTTAATATTATTTTTAAAAAACTATTAAATTAAAACCATTCGATCTATATTAGTTGATCGAAAATAAGATAATATAATGATAAATAACTAGAAAATATAGATACAAGTAAAATCTTAAAAATTGGTATAATTTAGTGACATTTTAATGACAGAGGAACCAGAATACGTTCTAATTGTTGGTTCAAGCAATATGGACCTAAATATTTATTCTAACCGTTTTCCTAATCCTGGAGAAACCGTGACAGGAGGATCTTATAAACAATTTTTAGGAGGAAAAGGGGCTAATCAGGCAGTTGCCTCGATAAGATCAGGAACTAAGACTATTTTTATAGGGAAGATTGGTAATGATACATTTGGAGATCAAATGATTTCTCGATTACAAAAAGATGGTGTAAATACGGATTATATCATCAGAGATCCTATGAATCCCAGCGGCGTAGCTTTTATATTAATTGATGAAAATGGAGAAAACATGATAAGTGTAGCCCCTGGAGCTAACTCTAAAATAAGTAAAGAAGACATAAACAATGTAAAAGATGTTATTAAAAAAGCAAAAACTATTCTAGTGCAAATGGAAATTCCCAATGACATAATTCAGCAAATATTTACTATAGCTTCTCAGGGAAAGACTCTTAAAATTTTAAATCCAGCTCCATTGAAACCAATATCAATTGAAATTTTACGTAATATAGATATAATAATACCTAATGAGGGCGAGCTTTACAGATTACATTCACTTTTGAATTTCAAAAAGTTAACAGGACAGGGAAAAAAGAAGATCCTACAAGCAGCAGAAGATCTTTCTAGTTTGGGGTTAAAATATATCATAACTACATTAGGGAAAAAAGGTTGTTTAGTATTTCGAGGGAAAGATAAAAAATACTTTGAAATTCCTGCACCAAAAGTTAAAGTCATAGATACTGTTGGTGCAGGAGATTGTTTTATTGGTGTTTTGGCAAGTTTGTTAACTAGAGATGAAGAAATATTAATTGCGGCTAAACTCGCAACTTTAGCGGCCTCAATCGCTGTTACTAAAAAAGGGGCTCAAGAATCTATGCCCTTCTTAAATGAAATTCAAGATATGTATAATAAATTAAAAACTTAAAAAACTTAAAAGACTACTTTATTTGATGCAATTCGATCTAGCGAGTCAAAGAGGTACGCCATTAAGGAAAAATAAATCTCAGTGGCTAAATATTGAGATTGAATTAAATAAATTGGATGATATTTTCCTTGTCAATGGAAATTCCTTATATACGAAGGGAATTTCAAATTCGGATTTACAAATCGCACCTAACTCTTATTATATGGTAATAAATAAAGGAAAAGATTTAATTAGAATCAATTTCAATCAAGATATTTCCAACCATGAAATAATATATGATCCGTATAAATTTGAATTTTCAAAGAAGGTTAATCTTGATGCTGATTTTTTTAAGGAAAATTATGATATACCTAAAGACTATATTGACACACTTCCTAAATGGTATAGTTTTAAATTTACGTATCCAAATTATAATTTAATTTTCTTAAAACCTGAATTTGGACTTTCAATCCAACTTCATCACTTTAGATATGAATCTTGGAAAATAATCAAGGGAAAGCCAATTGTTATTAGTAAAGATAAATTGTATTATTTTGTGAAATCTGGTTCGGTTTTTTATAATCCAACAAATACATACCATGCTATTATTAACCCGAATAAAAAAGTAGGTAAATTTGTCGTAATAAAGGAAAAATGGGATGGAAAATTCGATGAAAACGACATAGAGAGAGTCTATAATCCAAATAATTATATATAACTTATTGCGACCATACTAAAGTAGAGAAAAAGCACTCAATAGATTAAGAAACAAAGCTATGAAATATTAGCGTCAAAATTACATCCTACACTTATAAGTTTTATGATTTTTGCTAGCTTAACCTAAAAGTTAAAATTAAATAAACCACTAACAACCTTACCGTATTATAATATATAAGAAAAAATTTACAGATTAATATAAATGGAATAAGCAGATTGGTTAAAAAATGGCTCCAGATGAAGAATCTGATGAAAGAATATCAGAAGAAATGGAAGAAGAACCTCAGAATGAATTAGAAAAAGACTCAGATTCAGAGAAAGAGACTGAAACTGAAACTAAAGCTGAAGTTAAAGAAAGATTAAAGAGAAAAGGAGAAATAGATACAGAAGCGGAGTTAGATCGACTGAGATTCAAATATAGAGGCTATACTCTTGAAGAATTGAAGAAAATGAATATGGATCAATTCATTCAATTATTGCCAGCAAGAGCACGACGATCATTAAAACGAGGTTTGCCTCCCAGACAGAAAAAATTACTCGAACGGTTGAGACGAGCTTACCGGGCAAAAAAAAGAGGTAAAGATCTTCTTACTAGAACTCATGTAAGGGATATGATAATCTTCCCTGAAATGGTCGGTTTAAAAATTGGGGTTTATAATGGTAGAATTTTTGAAGTTGTTGATATAAAACCAGAAATGATAGGTCATTATCTAGGAGAATTTTCATTAACGAGAAGGCGAGTACAGCACGGTTCACCAGGAATTGGAGCCACAAGAAGTTCAAAATATGTTCCATTGAAATAAAATTTTAAAAATTGAGTTGATTAATAGTGCCAACTTGGGGTTATTCATTTACAGAACAAAAGTATGATGCAGAGAGAATAGCGAAAGCATCAGGTAGAGATATCAGAATTAAACCAAAACAAGCAAGAGAAATTTGTGCTGTAATAAAAGGTATGAAAGTAGATCAAGCAAAAACTTATTTAGAAAAAGTAATACGTTTAGAGCAATCAGTGCCTTTCAGACGACATAAGAAGAAAGGAGCCCATAGAAGCGATTTAAAACAATTTAAATGGTATGCTGGACGATATCCTCAAAAAGCAGCCGCAAGAATTTATGAGATTCTCACATCTGTAGAATCAAATGCTGAATATAAGGGTTTAGATATTGATCTCTGTAGAATCATTCATGCAGCGACACATAGAGGAAGAATAATTAAAAGATACATTCCACGTGCTCGTGGCCGCAGTACAGCAAAATTTAAGCATTTATCACATGTAGAAATTGTAATATATGAATTCCCAAGTTAAATAAAATGATTATATGAATATTTATAAATTGACGATAATTGAGTGAAAATGAGCCCATTAGTAAAAAATTTTATCGAGCAAGGGATTAAGTTGATGCAAATAAATGAATACTTGCGATCAGAGCTAATGCGTGCTGGATTTGCAGGAGTAGAGCTACAACGTACTCCACTTGGAGTAAGAATTACATTAAAAACTTCACGTCCAGGTTTAGTAATTGGTAAAGGTGGTAAACGTATCCAAGAGATAACAGATGTACTTCAAGAAAAATTCGGTCTAGAAATGCCTCAGATTGAAGTAGAAGAGGTAGCAGAACCCGATCTTGATGCCCAAATTATGGCAGAAAGATTAGCTTATAGTTTAGATAGAGGAAGACACTATAGAAGAGCAGGTTATTATATCTTAAGGAAAGTAATGGATGCTGGGGCACGTGGAGTTGAGATTATCATTTCAGGAAAGGTAACCTCCCAAAGGGCAAGAACACAAATCTTTCGTGCAGGTACTATGTCTAAGAGTGGCCAACCTGCCCAAGAAGGAGTAGATAAAGGTGTCGCCCAATGTATTCAGAAATCAGGAGTATTAGGAGTAATCGTGAAAATAATGCGTGCTAATACAAAAATGGGAGATGATATTAAAATAAACGATAAACTCTTAATAAAAGCCCAAGCAGAAAAGGAAGCAAAATCTTCAAAAACGAGAGCAGAATATCTTCTTGAAGAAAAAGAAGGAACAGTAATAAAGGAAGATAAAGGACTACTTGATGAAGTAGATGAAGGAGAAATTTCTGAGATCTCTTTAAAACCAGAGAATGAAGGCGAAAAAGAAGAAGATCAAAATCCCCAAGAGGAATAATACTAAACTAAAAATGATGTGATAGGGAATGGATATATTAACTGCTGAAAAAATACGTGAAATGGATGATAGAGAAAGAGAAAGAGCCTTAATTACTTTAAGAGAAGATTTAATGATACTCTATTCAATGCAAACCGGAGGGGGCCTTTCAGATAACCCTGCCAATGCAAAATTATTAAGAAAGCAAATTGCAAGATTACTTACAATAATGAATGAAGAATGATGATGATAAATCCAAGATTTCTGATATACCATGATTTAATAGGTATTTATGCCTTTGCTAAACCCACATCAAGATCAAAAGATAAAGGTTTCTCACCAATAGGCATCGTGGTTGATGAAACAAGAGATATGTTAATTACAGAAAAAAATAATAAATTAAAAAAATATATCAAAAAGGATTATATATTTAGGTTTGAGATCTCACAATTTATGAATGAAGAAGAGGATTATTATTTAGAAGTACAAGGAAGTAAGATTATCGGTCTTCCTGTAAATAGATTAAGAAGTTTAAAGAAAAAGAGATGGTCAAAAATATGAGTAGAAATATTGGTATTCCTGGGGTTGTACCACCTAAAAGTAAAGCTGAAGATTGTAAGGATCAAGATTGTCCCTTTCATGGTACAACAAGAATTAGGGGAAAAATTGCGAAAGGAGTCATTGTTAGTAAAAAATCAAAAAATACTGTTATTATTAGACGGGATTATGTTCAATTTATTAAGAAATATCAAAGATATGAGCGTCGAAATACAAGATTAGCTTGTCATTTACCAGAATGTTTAATTCATGAGATTGAATTAGGGGATTTAGTAAGAGTTGGAGAATCTCGAAAATTATCTAAATCAAAAGCATTTATTGTATTAGGCAAAATTATGAGTAAGGTGGTTTAAGTGGGTACAAGAAGAAAAATGGGAAGAAAAACATATGCTAAACCAAGAACAAGTTATGGTTTATGTAATGGATCAAGGATCATCATTACAGATAATTCAGGAGCAAAAATTGCTCAAATAATAAATGTAGATGGTTTTAAGACCAGATTAAGAAGATTACCAAAAGCTTCAGTTGGTAGTGTATGTACGGTAACAATAAAAAAAGGAAAACCAGAATTACGAGGAAATATCGTAAAAGCAGTAATAGTCAGACAAAAAATGATTTACAGACGATTGGATGGTTCTAGGCTCTGTTTTGAAGATAATGCGGGTGTTATTATTACAAAAGATGGGGAACCAAAAGCCACGGAAGTGAGGGGCCCAATCGCACGAGAGGCAGCAGAAATGTTCCCTCGATTAGCCTCAATTTCATCATTAATAATATAAGTGGATGATTAAATATGAAAGTTAAATCACAAAAACCAAGAAAACAAAGAAAAGCTCTCTATAACTATAATAATCATCAACGGTCAAAATTGCTTAGTACACGAGTAGCTGATTTTCTCCGTGATGAATATGGAATTAAAAAGCTCCCCCTTAGAGTTGGCGATCATGTAAGAATAACACATGGTGAATTCACTGATTTTGAAGGGGAAGTAATTGAAATTACTAAAAATCAAAGAGCTAAGATTAAAGAAGCTCAATTCGAGAAGACTGATGGCACTCAATTTCATCCACCGATTCACATATCAAATTTAATTATTACAAAGTTTACTAAAGAGAAGAAAATGGATCCATGGCGTGCAAATATGATTGAGAGAAAAGCTTTATATGGATTTTATGACGAAGAACTAAAAGGTCCAAAAAAAGAGAAGGAGGTAGAGAAATAAACAATGACTAGACATGGAAGTCAAAAGGTATTAAAAAGACTTAATACTCCCGCTCATCTACAGATTAAAAGAAAACATGGGACATTTTTTGTAAAACCAATTCCTGGGCCTCATCCCAGCAGATTTTGTTTACCTCTACTTCATATCGTAAGAGATTTAATTGCTATTGTTGATACCCACAAGGAGGCTAAAAAGCTTATTGGATTAGGCTATTTTAAAATTGATGGAAAAGTTGTGAGAAATAAATCATACCCTGTAGGATTGATGGATGTAATATCAATTGATAATATGAATAAATATTATAGAATATTACCAGATTCTCATCACGGGTTAATACTGCACGAAATATCTGAGGTAGAAAGTAAATTCAAATTATGCAGGATAAATAATAAAACCACCATCAAAGGAGGTCATATTCAATTAAATCTTCATGATGGGAGAAATATTTTAATTAATGTTCAGGATCCAAGAACTCCTAAAGAGGATAAATATAAGAGAATGGATGTTCTTAAAATCTCCATTCCTGAGCAAGAAATTCAAAAAATATTAAGATTTAAAGAAAAAAATACTGCTATCATTATGTCTGGAAAGAATATTGGACAGGTTGGAAAAATTATAAGTATATTAAAAAGATTTGGCCCCAAAGCAAGTACAGTATCAATTCAGCATAATGGTGGTCATACAGAGACCTTGTATGATTACACATTTATTATAGGAGAAGAAAATTCTGAAATCAAATTACCTATTGAAAGCTAAATCGAGAAAAATTAAGTGTGAAAAATATGTCGAGTAGAACACAAAGAAAAACTCCGGATAATCTCTCAAAAGAATTCGAAGAGAAATGGAAAAATCCAATGAAAAAGCCATACCTTGAAAAAATTGTATTAAATATAGGTGTTGGTGTTGGTGGAGAGGAGTTAGAAAAAGCAGTAACAGTTTTGGAAACTATCGCAGAACAAAAAGCTATTAAAACAGTTTCAAAAACGAATGTAAAAGAATTTAATCTAAGAAAAGGACGCCCAATTGGAGCAAAAGTAACTGTTAGAGGTCAAAATGCTGATAAATTGCTTAAAAAATTGTTAATAGTTAATAATAATAAAATATTAAGAAGAAGTTTTGATGATTATGGAAATTTTGGATTTGGAATAACTGAACACATTTCTATACCTGGTATTGAATATGATAATAGAATAGGAATATGGGGATTAGATTGTGTAGGCAGAGTAATAAAGCCTGGTATGAGAGTAAAATCTAGAAGAAAATCTCGAACTAAAGTACCTAGTCATCATTACGTATCTCGTGAAGAAACCCAATATTTTTTAAAACAAAATTTTGGTGTTCAAATAGTAGAAAAATTAGATTTAGAATTTATATAATTAAATAAGGTGAAATAAAATACCACAAGGCAAGCATTATGGTAAAGGAGTTCGTGAATGCAGACGATGTCATACTCATAGAGGCATTATTAGACGTTATGGTTTATACATCTGTCGAAGATGCTTCTATGAAATAGGAAAAGATATTGGATTTAAAAGATTTGAATGAAAATTACTTTAAAAAAAATTTGAAAAGCGTGAGTTATAATGACAAATACAATAGCAGATGCATGTTGCGCTCTTAAAAATGCAGAAAAAGCACGAAAAACAGATGTAGTGATAAGTCCAGCTTCTAAAGTTCTACAACAGATTTTTCGAATATTTCAAAGGCACGCATATATTGGAGAATTCGAAAGGTATGATGATGGACGTCAGGGTAAATTCAAAATTGCCTTATTAGGTAAAATTAATGAATGTGCAGGATTAATGAGGTTAAATTATAAAACCTCTCAATTTGAATTGTTGGAAAGAAAATTATTGCCAGCACCTGGATTAGGATTAATAATAATGACCACAAATCAAGGAATTATGACAATGAATGAAGCAGAAGAAAAGAATATTGGTGGTCATACATTATGTTATATCTATTGAATTAGTATGAAGTGAAAAATTTATGGTAAAAATAGCATTCTTTAAGGAAGAATTGGAAATTCCTAAAGGAGTAAAAGTTACTCTAGAAGGCGGGCATCATATCAGGGTAAAAGGCCCAAATGGAGATATTACAAAGGATTTCTCCCATGTAAGAGGTATTATGGTCTCTATAGAAGGGAGTAAAATTATTTTTTCTACTAATTTTCCTAAAAGTGGAACTCTTGCTTTAATTAAAACTGTAGTCAGTATTATTAATAATCTAATAATTGGAGTTCAGACTAATTATAAATATATATCAAAAATCTGTTATTCACATTTTCCTTGTAATTGTGAAGTTAAACCAGATAAACGAGAGATCCATGTGGTAAATTTCCTTGGAGAGAGAGCTCCTAGAAAAGCAAATTATCCTAAAAATGTAGATGTGGAAGTGAAAGGAGAGGATGTATATTTCATCGGGCCTGATAAAGAATTATTAGGACAAACTGCAGCAAATGTTAAAAGAGCTTGTCGCATTAGAAAAAAAGACCCTAGAGTCTTTCAAGATGGAGTTTATTTATATAAAAAAATGCTCGGAGAGGAAGTTATCTGGGAAATACATTAAATTGAGGTTATTATTATGGAACAAGATAAACGATTAATGGAACTTCGGAACAAAATTAATAAAAAAAGACCCTCATTTAGACGAGTTGAATCTTGGAGATATAAAAGGGTTAAAGATTCATGGAGAAAAGCCAGAGGAATCGATTCAAATACTAGAAAAAAAAAGAAATCGGGGGTTAAATCTCCAACAGTAGGATATAGAAATCCAAAAAAAGTACGAGGTTTACATCCATCTGGTTATGAAGAAGTTAGAGTTATCACAGTACAAGATTTAGAAAATTTAAATAAAAATCGTCATGCTATTAAAATTTCTAGTAAGTTAGGATCTAAGAAACGCATTGCTCTTATCGATCTTTGTCAAAGAAGAGGATTTAAAATATTAAATCTTGGAATTTCCCAAAGAGAACTTGAAAGGTTAGAAGCAATAGCCGAAACACCATTATCAGATATGGAAGATGAAGATTTTTTAGATATAGATGAATTAGATGATACCTTAGAGTGAAAATAATATGAATTTAAAACCACAAAAAAGGATGGCTGCTGAGATTCTCAAGTGTGGGGAGAATCGAGTCTATTTTGATCCTTATCTCATTGAAGACATCTCATTAGCTATAACTCGTGAGGATGTTCGTAATTTAATAAAACAAGGAGCAATTCAGAAGAAATATAAACAAGGTAATTCTAAATACAGAAAAAATCTTCTACATGAAAGAAAGAAGAAAGGGAGAGCACGAGGTTTAGGTAAAAGAAAAGGAACAAAACATGCTAGAACCCCAAAGAAAAGAGCTTGGATTAGCCGAATTCGACCAATTAGAAGAGAGTTGAAAAAACTTAGGGATCGAAAACTAATTACCAGTGCAAATTATCGAAAGTTATATAAAAATGCTAAAGGTGGCATGTTCGTTAGTGTAGCTCAATTAAATAGATATATTAAAGAGAAAGAATTAATTAGACGAGGAAGAGGACGGTAAAAATGGCAAGAGGTCCAAAGTATAAAAGATCATTGCGACGTCGCGATGAGGGTAAAACAGATTATCATAAAAGGTTAAGATTACTAAAATCTAGAAAGTTAAGAGTAGTCGTTCGAGCAACCAATAATCATATGAGAGTTCAAATTATTCAATCGAAATTAGCAGGAGATAAAGTTTTAGTTTCAGCTATCTCTAAGGAATTGCCCTTAAAGTATGACTGGAATGCAAACACAGGAAACGTCCCAGCAGCATACTTAACAGGGTATTTAGCAGGAACAAGAGCAAAAAACAATAATATTCAAGAAGCAATTTTTGATTTAGGGATTTTTTACCATAGAAATCGAGTACTTGCAGCATGTAAAGGAGTAATAGATTCAGGAGTTAATATTCCTTACCGTGAAGAATTTTTTAAGGAAAATTTAGAAGATAGAGTTAAAGGTACTCACATAGAAGATTATGCAAAAACTTTAAAATCTAATGACCCAGAAAAGTATGAACATGTATTCTCTGGTTATATAAACAAGAATAAGGTTAACCCACAGAAAATTAGCCAACTTTTTTCAAATTCATTAAAATTAATAGAAAATAAAGCTTAAAAAAGTGTAATATCATGAGTCGATTAAGAAGTGTTGAAGAGGAATGGTTTCCTAAAACTAAATTGGGTGAACTTGTAAAACAAGGACTCATTACCCTAGATAAAATCTTTCAAAATAATCTTGTGGTAAAGGAAAAAGAAATTATTGACATTCTTTTGCCACAATTACGTGAGGATGTAATCACCATAAAAATGGTTCAAAAAATGACCGCGAGTGGTCAAAGGAGCCGATTTAAAGCAGTTGTAATTGTAGGAGCAGACGGATTCCTAGGAGTTGGGGCGTCAAAAAGCAAAGAAGTTGGGCCTGCTATCAGAAAAGCTATTGATAAAGCAAAATTGTCTGTAGTTCCTATTATGAGAGGTTGTGGAAGTGGAGAATGTGGGTGTGGAGGTACTCATAGTATTCCATTTAAAATAGAAGGAAAATGTGGTTCTGTTAAGATTCGATTAATTCCCGCTCCTGTAGGAGTAGGATTGGCATGTGCTGATAAAGTTAAACAAGTATTAAGATTATGTGGAATTGTAGATATTTGGAGTAAAACTTTTGGTGATACAAGAACAAGTGAGAACTTAGTGAAAGCTACATTTGATGCCCTAAAAAATGCACATAAATATAATTTTAATTTGTAAATACGAGTGGTGTATAAATGGCTATGGCAAAAAAAAAGTCAAGAATTAAGGAGAAGGAATCAATTCCTAAACTCTATTTTGCAGTCCGTATTCGAGGAGCTCCCGGGATGAGGAGAAAGATATTGGACACATTAAAAATGCTTAGAATGCATAAATTAAATCATGGTGTACTGATCTGGGGAACTCCCTCATTTGAAGGAATGCTTGTTAAATGTAAAGACTATATTTCTTTTGGAGAAATCGATGAAAAAACATTGATCCGATTATTACGAGTACGAGGCAAAATTGAAGGTAATCGTACTCTAACAGAGGAATATATTAAAAGTCTAACTAGATATAAGAGTTTCAGAGAATTAGCAAAAGCTCTGATTAATGGAGAAATCCAATATCGTGAAAAAGATATATATAAAATTAAACCAGTTTTCCGATTACATCCACCAAGAAAAGGACATCGTGGAACAATAAAGAAGCATTATAATGAAGGTGGAGCACTCGGTAATGTTGGCATTTACATCAATGAATTAATTCATAAAATGTTATAATTTTAAGGTGAATAATGATGACAAGAAAATTTCCTAAAAAAGTCCGGAAAATGAGAGGCAGACGCACACATGGATATGGGAGAGTAGGTCAACATAGAAAAACAGGGCAAAGAGCCGGAAAAGGAAAAACTACCCAATGGAAAAAAAGCAAAAAAAGTTACTATTTAAAACAAAAAGAACTCGGATTTCCAGATCCAGATTGGGATTTTGGAAAGAAAGGTTTCAAGAGACCCCAGGATATTACCAGA
>JAEOTW010000008.1 GCA_016839655.1 Promethearchaeota archaeon
GATTCTACGATTTGATCTTTTGACACATCAAGGGGTATTAGTCTCTTCTGGATTTTATGTTTAAACTCAGCCATTTTTCCCCCGACAGTCTCATTAAAATGAATTTCTTTACCAATGATATCACCGATATTTGCATCGGGATCGGCATCAATTACAAGAATATTAAGATTTTTAAATTTCTCGAGAATATACTTGAGCATCAAAACCAATAAAGTTGATTTACCAACTCCACCTTTTCCAGAAAATGAGACAATTTTTTTCATTAGAATTAACCTAAAATTAGTGTATTATCCTTATATAATGAGAATTGAATTAAAGTTAAAAACTTATTATAAATAATTCAAAAGATTAATATTCCTTCTCATTGGTATAATTAATTTATTCATTATAGAAATTAATAAAAAATAGGAAATTTTATTGAAATCATGTTAGTACGTCACATTAAGAAAAATGAAATGAGTGATTTACTAAACCTTTATAAACACCTACATCGTACAGATGCCCCTCTGCCTGAAAAATCAAAATTATTATCTATTTGGGAAGAAATCAGTACTAATCCCCTATTACACTATTTTGTTTTAGAGCATGATGATAAAATTGTAACATCTTGTACTCTTTCAATAATTCCAAATTTAACCAGAGGAGGAAGACCATATGGATTAATAGAAAATGTAGTAACTCATGCTGATTATCGTAGACGAGGATTTGCTACATTAATTCTTCAATATTCACTAGAGTTTGCATGGAAAAAAGATTGTTATAAAGTAATGTTATTAACAGGCTCAAAAGATCCAGGAGTTTATCAATTTTATGAAAAAGCGGGTTTTACAAGAGGAATAAAAACTGGATTTATAGCCTATCCATCTGATTTTTAGTACTAGGAGTGGTGTATCTTGAAAAATCAAAAAACTGCAAGGGGAATAAGAGGAATTTTATTTGATTTTGACTTTACATTAGCTGATTCTTCTCGAGGCGTAGTACAATGTGTTAATTATGCTTTAAATATGCTCGGTCTTAATAAATTCCCTGAAGAAGAGATTAAAAAGACGATTGGCCTTACTCTTGAACATACATTTAAGAGATTAATAGGAGAAAAACATAATGATAAAATTGAGAAATTTAAGAATTTTTTTATCAAAAAGGCCGATGAGATTATGGCAGACTTTACTATGTTATATAAGGAGACCCCTAGAGTAATTGAAAACTTATATAGTAATGGATTTAAATTAGGTATTGTTTCTACGAAATTTCGATATAGAATAGAGTCTATTTTGAAAAGAGAGAACCTTTTAGAATATTTCGATGTTATTGTTGGTGGGGAAGATGTTTCATCTCTTAAACCAAATCCCATGGGTTTAATTTTAGCTGTTCAAAAATTAAATTTAAATTCTTCAGAAGTTACCTATATAGGAGATAGTATAATTGATGCAGAAACTGCAAATAAAGCAGATATCGCATTTATTGCTGTTCTTTCAGGGGTTACACCTCGAATAGTTTTCAATCAATATCAAGTAAGAGTTTTTCTAAATCAAATTTCTGAACTTCCTTTATTATTATGTAAAAAAGGAGAAATAAAAACTTGAAATATTAATCAATATCCCTATTGTTCTTGACGATACATAGGAACAATTTTAGACGTGAATTCTTCTAAAGTATAAGGAAATTCTTCTTCACTAGATATTTTACCAAGGTCCAACAATATTTGCCTTGCTAAGAGCCAAAATGTTAAACCTAATGCTTTTTTACCTCGATTATTTGCTGGTATAGCAAGATCTATCCCATCAAGAGTATCGTCAGTATCAAATAAAGCTACTACAGGAATTCTAGCTAATTTAGCTTCTCGTAAAATCACTTTATCAGCGTGAGGATCAACAATTAAAACTACACTCGCATCTTTGATATAGGTATCTATTATTGGATTTGTAAGAGAACCTGGTATAAATCTAGTGGTTACTGCTCTACAACCTAGAACTTCACAAAATTTTTTGACAGGTTCTTTCCCATAGCGTCGAACTGAAGTAACAATAACTCTATCACTTCCTTCTTCTACATATTTACTTAAGAATTTTGCTGCAATGTTAAGTCGTTCATCTGTTTGTGTTAAATCAATAACGTATAATCCATAGTTAGTCTGTCTATAAATAAAACGTCTTGCATCTCCCGTTAATAACTTTGTTCCAATATGAATACCGCAACTTAAGTAAAGTTGTTTTCTTTCTTCATCTTTATCAATTAATTTCTCCTTTACCTCAAGACCAGCTTTAATATCTTCAGTATCTAATAAATCAAGTTCTTCTTCCAGATCAAGATCCTCTTCAAAATCAATATCAATATCTTCGGTAAAATCCTCTATAGATTCATCCTTCTTCTTATCATCCGTTTCTTCTGTTTTCTTTTTCTTTCGAGCCAAAGTTGTAGCCTTATTTATTTTTTTCTAACGCAATTTAAATAAAAGGTTTTTAGAATTCAATGAATTCAAGAATATATTATTGAATACATAATAACTTTAATATTTTATTGAGTAGATTTTTGTAAAACCTTAAGAACTAAAGTATTAATATAGCAAAATGATTTTTATTATTATTATAATTCTTAGAATATAATATCAAATTATAGTTTTAATTCAAAGGTGGTATGAATAATGACTTCTCAGCGATTAGTTATTGGCATTATTTTGGGAGTTATATTAAGTTTTTTTTCTGCCTTTTTCTTTAATATGACGGTTATTCTAAATCAAATTGAGTTATATGCAGGGACTGACGTATTAAGATCAGTAGCTTTATTAGTTGGAGCGAATTTTGATTTTGACATGATTTCTTTTATTACTGGAAGTCCCACCCTCCTCGGATTTTTTGCACCAGAAATTCTAGCATGGATTTTCATTGGTTTTATCTCAGGTGCAATCGTAAAGGGATTGAGAAGAGGAGTAATAGCAGGCTCTTTAGTCGTTGTTATAGTTATAACAATTTGGATAATATTAAGCATTTTTTCTCAAGTGGATTTAATGTCGTTATTCACAGGAAACCAGTTAATCGAGACATTAGGAGGTATAATTAGCGCTTTTATTGGAGTTTTAATAGGGGGATCTATTGGAGGGTTAATAAGTGGTCCTTATGAGGAATTCTAGTAGGAATTTTCTTTTTTCTTTTGACATAGACAAAGAATTGGATTGTGATAATTATGGATTTCTTAGTTAGGATAGCTGTTAAATGAATTTTCTAATATCTAAAACTTAAATTTATGTGGTTAATTATAAAAACTAATGGCTGATAAAGAAGAAATATTACCCGACCGAGAGTTTGCGTTGGATCTATTAAAGAAATTGAAAATTCCGCTTTCTATTAGACGCCATTCGGAAAAAGTTGCGGAAAAAGCTATTGAAATTGCTCAAAAAATAAAAAAAGTCCCAGTTGATATGAATTTAATTGAAATAGGGGCATTACTTCATGATATTGGGAGAACAAAAACTCACGGTTTTAGACATGCATTAATAGGTGGTCACATCCTCAAACAAAGAGGGTTTTCAAATAAACTAGCTAGAATCTGTGAAACTCATATTTTAGGAGGTTTGGATAAAGAAGATGCGAAGAAAGTAGGTTTACCTGAAAAAAATTATTTACCTTTAACTTTAGAAGAAAAAATCATATGTCTAGCAGATAAGCATATGGCAGGTACAAGAGAAGTTTCCATTCAAGAACGATTTAATAGATGGTTTCGAAAATATGGAAAAACTCAATTACTTTTAAAATCAAAAAAAAATATTGAAAAAATTCAGAAAGAGGTTGAAGAGTTAATGTAAAATCTTGGTTAACAATTTTCTTATTTAATCAATTAACTCTCTTCACATAATAATTCTTGATTTTTGCATAAAACCTCATAATCCTCATCAATAGAAAGAACAACTCTACGTATTATTAAACAAGCATCTAATAATACACGAGGATCAACTTTGTATGGTTTATCATTCTTAGTATGGGCGTATATAGCACCGGCTCTTGTAGCAATATCAACAGAATCATAACCTCTTTGATGAAATGGTACTGAATCTGTATGTGCTCCTGTGGATAAATGGAATCCTTTGATCTTTACGTTCTCTTTAATTGCGGCCTTTTCTAAATATTTACTAAGGAGAGGTGCAATTTTTTTTCTTGGTAAAATCCCATATGATTTAAGATATTCTACTTGATTTCTGGGTTTTTTTAAACACGAAATCATATCTAAATTAATTTGAAATACTCTGCCTTTTATAAATTCATGTTCGTGATTGTTTACGAAAATTCTAGACCCCATTGTTCCCAGTTCTTCAGCAGAAAATTGACAAATCCAGATATTGAAATTATCAAGAGGAAATTCTTTGAAATATTTGCTTAATTTAAATACAACGGACATCCCAGAAGCATTATCTAAAGATCCGGGTGAAAAATTATGAGTATTTAAAAACATTAAGAATATATTTGAAATCGAAATTAATATCGTAAAAACCCATATCCCTAGTCCTAAAAACAACAGATCTATTTCTACAATTGTATAGTTGTTAATAAATAAAGTTATAAGAAATCCACCAAGAAAAATACCGCTATACAACCATATTTTATAAAAAATAACTCTCCAATATGTCTTAAAAGTCTGTGATTTAGAATCTAAATGTGCTGAGATTATTACGTTTCCTGCATCTTTTTTAGTTGCTTTTCTTGCGGGTATTTTAACAAAAACATTTGTGGCTGAGATGGTCTTTCCATAATACTCTCCCCAAAAACCCGTAATTTCAGGATGTTTTAAACCTTTTATAATCAAAAGAACGAATATAAGCATTATTCCACAAATAAAAACGGTAATAAATAAGTTTATATATACAAACATCAAGATAAATAAGGAAAACGTTAAATTAATAACCATGATTAGTTTAATAAGTGTTGTAGAATAAAAATCTGAGAAATTAAAGTGCTCATTTTGGATTTGATCGTCTTTGAATCCAATATCTTTAAATTTTTTTATTGTTAAATCAACTGCTTTTTTTTCTCCATCTGTACCAGCTAATCGAGGAAAACTGAAAATTTTAACATTTTCATAGAGTCCTTTTATGTCAAAAGAATTACTTTGGGGGGTAGCTTTAACTTTCAATGCTATTAATACAAAATTTATGATTTCTGATTAAATATTCTAGATCTGGTATATTATTGAAAAATATATGTTTTACTGTTTAATTCTATAATTTAACTCATGTTTGTAATTTTCCAATAACAAGCTTTTGAATTTTTTCTTGGACTAGTTCGATGATGTCGTCTGAGCTGATTACATAATAACTTTCCTGTTTAGCACGCTGAAGATAAAGATTTCTTACTTTATCTAAGAAAGAAGTATCTTCAAATTTTTCTAAGTCTTCATTCTCTTTTCTAGCTAAAGCAATTTTCGGATCGATATCTAATATTATTGTGATATCCGGTGAACCTACAAATTTATTTATTTCTTTAACCCATTCTACTGAAATTTTATGCGATTGCACAGATTGATATACTATTGATGATTCTATGTATCGATCTGATATAACGATAAAACCCTCCTCAAGTTTTTTTTCTATTTCATCATTAAAATGGAGACTTCTATCAGCAGCAAACAATAAAGCGTCTGTAGTAGGTGGAATATCTTTATTTTTCAAAAATTCTCTTAAAAGTTGACCTATTTTACTCTGGGAAGGTTCCTGCGTTAAATGAACCCTAAACCCCTGGCTATCTAGAAAACCTTTAAGGAGTCGACTATGTGTTGTAGTTCCTGCGGCATCACCTCCTTCCAGAACAATGAATAAAGATTTCTGCATCAAATCAATTCGAATATTATTTTTTTTTAAGAAATTTCAATATAGATTGAGTAAATAAATAACAATAAAGACTTATTTTTTTTATTTTTAATTATCCATTATTATTAAAAATTTAACAAATTAAAGCTAGATATGGTTTCTTTATAAGTATCTATGAAATCCTAACAGAAAATTTAATATGATTGAATAATCTTATATAAAATGAGAGAAATGGGGAAACGCTTAGGATATTGTACTGCCTGCAATAAAGAAGTTTTAAAGCCAAGACGGCGGACAATGAATGATATGTATTTTAATGTTTGGATACTTACTATCATTTCTTCATTAGGGATTGCTTTGATTCCATTTCTAATTTATCGATATTTTATCTTAAAAAGAAAAGTCTGCCCTACATGCAAAAATAAAATAGATTTTTACAATTCAAAAGAGGAATTTCCAGATCCAAAAACACAAATTACCAGAATACTTCAAACAATTGAACAAGAAAAATCTGAAAAAGAAGATAAGATCAATTGCCCTTATTGTCAAGAAGAAATAAGTAATCAGGAAACTATATGCCCTATTTGTGGAACCATTATAAAAGAATAAAAACTTATGTTAATTAATTTTAATAAAAAAAAAAGAAAATAAAGTAAAAACTTACATATGAGCCAAGAAACTAGTTTCTGTCCCAGGTGTCAAACCAAGGTGTTATTAGTTCGTGAAAAGATTGATGCTTGTCTTGCAATAGTATTATTAATTTTTACTGGGGGAATCGGTTTGATTATTTACCTAGCTATTTATTATAGTAAACCAAAACAACATTGTATCCATTGTGGAACAAAGGTTACACTGCCTCAAACACCAACAGCTTATACATATCAACCACAACCTCAAATTCAAAATGCTTCACCTGCTACCCCTTCAAACACGACTGAAGAAGTATTAGGAGCTAGACCCAATTTTTGCGCGTTTTGCGGAGAAAAAATAAAGGTTGGTACAAATTTTTGTGAGAATTGTGGTAGTAAGGTTGTATTTTAATGCTCTTTATTATTTTCATTTAAATTTGTAGATTTAAAAATCGGACTCCAGTTTTTTTTAATTCAATTGTATTCTCCTTTTAATTAAGTTTTAAAAAAAAAATTTGGAGTGATAATAAAATGTATTGTCCAAAATGTAAGATGAATGTGTATACAAAACCTAACCAATTTAACATTGGTTTAGCAATTATTTTAGCTATATTCACAGGTGGTATTGGTTTATTAATCTATGTTGCTGTTTACTTAGATAAATCACAAAAGCCACGTTGTATTCACTGTGATTCAATTTGTTATGAAAAGAAAGAGGAAAATCAACCAAGCTCAAATTATCAATTAGTGAGTACCCCAACTCCTTCACAGAATGAAAATGTTACTGTAAAATCACAGCAGGTCAATGAAAAACCAGGTTTTTGCTTCAATTGTGGATCTGAGATAGATGTTAGTGCGAGTGCCAAGTTTTGTGCACTGTGTGGAACCTCAATTCAATAACTATTTATAAATTTTTATTCTTTTTTATTTTTTAAACTTAATTATTCTTTTTGTCCAAGAAATTCAATAATTTTCTTCTTCATTAAACTAACAGTTGGTTTTTTATGTGTCCACCATTCAAATGCAGAAGCTCCTTGATAAACTAACATATCTAAACCACTTAGTGTTTCACATCCTTTATCGGCAGCATCTTTTATTAATTTTGTTTCTAATGGATTATAAACCAAATCAAAAACGACTAATTCATTATGTAAAAATTCTGCAGATATTGGGGATAGACTAATATTTGGATACATTCCAACAGGAGTAGTATTGATTAATATATCTGCTTTTTTCGTTTCTTCTTTCAAGACATTGCTTATCAATTTCTTTGGTTCAGCCATTATCCCAAAGCTCTGTTTCAATTCAGTTGTAAGTTTTTCTGCTCTTTTTTCAGTTCTGTTTGCTATAACAATTTTATTTGCATCTTCAGCTAAAGTATAACTCAATGCTCTTGCTGCTCCACCAGAGCCCAATATTAATATATTTTTACCAGAAATACTATAACCTGCATTCATTATTGCTCTTTTACCACCCACTGCATCTGTATTTCTACCAGTTAAATGTCCTTCATCATTTCTTATTGTATTTATGGCACCAATTTTTTGTGCTATAGGATCAATTTCATCTAAATATTTAATGATTTTTTGTTTGAAAGGGATAGTTATGTTAATTCCTTTAATATCAAGAGTTTTAAATGCCTTTATGGCATGTTTCAAGTTATCTGGATAAACATTGAAAGCTAAATAAATATAATCTAGGTTTAATTCTTGGATGGCAGCATTATGCATTATCGGACTCATCGAATGTTCAATTGGGTACCCAATTATACATAATACTTTTGTACGAGCTGTAATAACAGTATTTTCTTCCATTTTAGATAACATAGATTTTTTATCTTAATTAATGATCTCGTCATCAAAATGACTTTCAAATTCTCTTGATCTTACCTGTGTTGCTTGTCTATATCTCTCAAAGCGATCTTCCCATTTAGCATCAATATTAAATGCCACTTTTGCAAATTCAATGGATTGAATAGCTTTAGCTAATACTTCTTGATCTTTTGGCCGATAAATTTTGATAGGATCTCCAATAGCAATGTTATTTGGAGGAATAAAAGAATTAGCTGGTACTAATGTATTTGCATGGACAAAGGCTCCAACCGCAACTGCAGCACCAGACTGAATAATAGCTCCTTGTAATATTGTAGCACCTGTAGCTATATATGAATTAGATTCAACTTTACAGCCAATGAGAGTTGATTGTGGTGAAACAAATACATGATCACCAATAATTACCGAATATTCACGATTTCCAGAAGCAGTAGCTCTTAGAACAGCATTTTCACATATTATCGAACATTCTCCAATATCAATCTCCGAGCCCTCGGAATCAAGAACAGAACCATACATAATTCTTGAATCTTTTCCAATTGAGACTTTTCCTATGACAGTAGCTGTAGGTGCTATAAATACAGAAGAATCATATTTAGGTTCGAAACCGCGATGTTTTATTATAATTCTCATTCACCTTATATTATATTCAATGAAATTTGATTATTTACTAATCCTTTATTATTTAATAGTTTTATAGGAAAAAGTGAGATTATTTAATTTTCAATTATTTAATATGCTTAAGATGAAAAAAATAATCCTTAGCCCAAAAATCTCTACTTTTCCTATGCCTGTAGCAGTTATTTCTGTAGGTAAAGAAGAAGAAGCAAACTTAATAACCTTAGCGTATGTAGGAAAGGTTTGCCACAATCCGCCTATTATTGCTATTTCTATACGACCTAATCGACACTCTTATCAGTTAATTGAAAAGCATGGTGAGTTTGTAATTAATTATCCTACTATTGAACAATTAAAAGAAACTGATTATATTGGTACACGTTCGGGAAGAGATGTCAATAAATGGAAACACTTGAATTTAACTAAAGAAAAAGCTTCATTAGTGGAAGTTCCAATGATAAAAGAATTTCCATGGAATATGGAATGTAAAGTAATAAAAAAAGTAGAACTTGGATCCCATGTGTGTTTTTTTGGTAATGTGGTTGCTACACATTCTGACCCTAATTATGTGCAAAATGAATCTTTAAATCCAGAAGAATTTAATTTTCCAGCATATATAGCCGGTAATTACCTCCAACTAAAAAAAGGAACTATCGCAAGGCATGGATTTACAGAAGATTAATTTATATAAATTTTGAATTTATTTAATATGTCTAAAGATTCTATTGCCCTTATTGGTTTTATGGCAACAGGGAAGACGACTGTTGGCAAAGCTTTAGTGAAACGTCTTGGAAATCAGTATAAATTTTTAGAAATGGATCAGCTTATAATTCATGAAGTGGGTAAATCAATTCCTGAGATCTTTACTGAAAATGGAGAAGAAAAATTTAGAGAGTATGAGATTTCTGTATGTGAAGAAGTTTCAAAATTGAATAAGGTAGTTATCTCATGTGGAGGTGGAGTTGTAATAAATCCAGAAAATATTGAAAATTTAAGAAAGAATTGTCATATTATATTATTAACTGCCTCCATTGAAGAGATTTTCAATCGTATCATGAAAGATGGAAAAAAATCCCGACCTTTAATAAAAAAGGAAGATTCCCTTGAAGAGATGAAGAAACTTTTGATTGAAAGACAACCCCTATATGAATTTGCTGCAGACTTTATTATTAATACTTCAGAGAAGAAAATTAATGAAATAGTAGATATGTGTCTTATTTTTTACAACCAAGTTAAAGTATAGGTAAGAAAATAAGATTTATTATTAATAAAACAGCATTACTTTGAATGATAATTATTGAAAATACTAAGAAAGTAGTGTTTAATATAACTATAATAATATAGAGATATTCAAAAAATGTTCTTTTCTTTGTATTTGATGCCAATTTTCATTCAGTTATTAAATACAATAAAATACGAAATAAAATTCTTCTATTTGAGAGGTTGCTATAAAAACCTATTTAAAAACCTAAATTTAAATTTATCAACTCTACTAAATATTCATAATAATTATAACAGAGTTTAAGATTATGACTGAATACAAACGAGTTAAATGCCCACAGTGTGGCAATGAGAATCCACGAAAGCTTCATGAAGAACCGGACAAAAATAATGTGCTATATTACAGTATTGGTAAAGCTATTTCAGCTTATCGCTGAAGCAGGGCACTCCGGTTTATGCAAAAAGTATGAAGTGCGGGGATTGCGGGAATCTTTTTAAAAAAAATTAAATTAATTAACAAAATTTTTTCTTTATTTTTATTAAAAATAATTCAGTAAATTAAAAAAAAAAAGAATTTATCTCATTAGTTATAAATTTCATTCAATTAAGCGTCCTACCTTAGCTAGTTTTTCAGCTACATCAGTTAATTCTAATTTTTCTAAAATTTCTCGGGTTTGCCATCCTGTCTTTTTATCCCATCCATGGAGCTCATAAAATTTATCTAACATTGAATTGTACTTACCGAGATCTAATTTCTCACCTTTGTGGGGTCCAGAAAGGATTGGATCCTCAAAGAATCTTCGATGGGGTAAATCATCCTTTCGTGTGAATCCCACATGTAACGTGTTAAACGCTTTTTCCAAATTATATGATTTCTGCCCAAGCAGCATGAACTGCTCTTCGTTTAAATCGGTTCCAAGTGCTAAATTTGTTAAATCAACATAATCGGAGGGTTCAAGTGCGTATACACCAGACCAAGTTCCAACGTATACACAAATTCCTATAATGTCTTCAATTTCTTTTGAACGCAACTCCCAGAACACCATTGGTGGTTGATCTTCGTAGGAATATGGATCAAATTTCGATTCTTTTGGCCCAAATGCGACGGGTACGTTTAGACTTCCTCTCATATGACGGCCTGCTATAGGAGATGTCGCGCACGCAAGAGACCATCCTTTTGCGAGCCTATAAGGATCAAGAGTATCTTGATTTTTCTGGTGGATAGCAAATCGTTCTGAGCCTTTTCCAAGTTTTTTTGCGGCTTCCACCACTCCATCTGCGAGAAAATCGCCAAAACCTTTACGGAAAGCGATTTTTTCTTGTAGTTCCAACATTGCTTCTGTATTTCCCCATACCAATTCTAAACCGTCAGTATCCGCTTTTGTTAGTAGTCCTTTCTCGTATGCTTCAAATGCCCACGACATCACAACAGAAGAATTATCTCCGTCCAAGCCTAACTGATTAGCACGAAGGTGGTATTTTAACGACGCATCTGGTTCAGTAACATCCATTTTACCTGACCACATTACTGAATTTATCCAATATCCTAGACCCTTCGCACCTTTATATTTTCCTTCACCTATCTCTGAATATGGTTGACACCCCACCGGGCAAGCATAACACGCTTGAATCTTTTTGAAAAACCTTCCGACGCCATCTTTGCCCATCATTCTCGTTCTTTTTTCACGAGACCAATGTACATCTTGGGAATTTTTTACGGTGTGCATCATTTCCCAAAGTTCATCGAATTGTTTAGTATCGTTATAGACTAATCCTCCAAGAGTTTTCTTCCTGAATAATTTAGCCATGGGGCTACTCATGATTTTTTGATAAGCTTCATATGCTCTTTCAACAAATTCCTCCGGAAAAGCGACTCTTACCTCTTGATGCCCTCGAACGACAATAGCTTTAATCTTTTTATCTCCCATTACACATCCAACACCCGACCCTCCCGCGGCTCTACCACAATCTACTATTACTCCGGACCCATGGACAAGATTTTCACCAGCGGGACCTATGGAAGCAACTTCAATTTTATTATCATTAAGTTCAGTCTTAAGGAGTTTTTCCGTTTCATATGTTGTTTTACCCCATAAATGACTAGCATCCCGGATTTCAGTTTTTCCATCTTCTATAAAGAGATATATTGGTTTTTCTGTCTTTCCAGAAATCACAATTTGATCAAAGCCCGCAAATTTCAATTCAGGACTGAAATGACCCCCAAAATTGGAGGAACCTTTACCGTTATTGAAGACGTTTAAAGTATCGATATTCATCCGGTTTGAGGCGGGAAGAATTGTGCCAACGAGAGCTCCAGCACCAAAAATAAGATAATTTTCTGGGTCGGACCATTTTGTATTGGTTTCTATTTCGTTTAGAAGAATCCAACTACTTATCGCTCTTCCCCCTATCCATCTTTCTGCATATTTGTTATCTTCAACTTTAACTGTATCGTTGCTTAAGTTTATTCTAAGGATCTTTCCGGTAATTCCACCACGGATATTAAAGTTACTCACTTTAGTCTACACCCTCCTCAATAGTAATTGCATTGTAAAAACAAAACTTCACACATAATGGTTGCTCTTCACTTTGACATTTATCGCATGTATCGTTCAAACTCCAAGTCCAAATCCCGTTTATGTGATCTCTTTCTACAGAAATACTTGAAATTGATGGTTGAAAAGCTTTTTTGTGATGATAAGAGCATATTAGTTCACAAGTTTTACACGCATAGCACTTTTCGGGAAAATGCTTAATTTTAATATTATTCATCTTTTCCATCCTAATTATTTTAACATTATTTCTTCTTTAAAATAAAATATTTTCTTGATAAAATTTTATATTGTTGTAGTAGATTTTAAAACTTTCTTTCTTTCATCTAGATGATGTGAGATCTCTACAATTTTTCTTACTCTATTAATTTCTAAAACTCCATTTTTCCTATCAGAGTTACTACAAACGGCACCTCTGAATCCAGTAACATCTGCCCCTAAATCACTAAGTATGTTTATATCTTTTGGTTCGAGCGACCCGGCTAGAGCTGCTAATAAGCTGTAATCGTGAGCTTTATTAACGAATTTTCTCAATTTTTCAGTATCTATGAAATCGAATAATTTTCGACGATCTTTTGAAAGGGTGTCTAACATTGCTACATCCGCCCCAGCTGATTTACATATCGCAGGAATATCCATTGAATCAATACCATTAAAAAACTTGAAATCTGCGTAACCCGCTCCAACGACTAAAATATTTTGGTTGATATCTTTTGTTGCTTTTACTACACCTTTTAATAGTGAAACCCCTTCTTCAAAAGAGCGAGGCCCGTAGAGCCCTACTTTAACTATGTCTGCACCACAACTTGCCGCCCCAGAAGCAGCAAGAGCCGCAGTTCCGGGTAAATTTGGCATATCTCCAATAGCAACGCTTAAAGTAAAATCGTTACCATAACTTCTAATTTTCTTTATTAACCACGGAAAAGAAGCACCAAGTGAACCCTCATCAGGATTTTTCAGATCGATTATATCCGTTCCTCCCTCAATAGCGGGGAACAACTCCTCTAAGGAACGGATGCTAATCAAAACTTTCAATACCACACACCTAGGTTTTTTAAAAAAAAATTATTATAAAAAAATTTAATGAACAGGTACACCTATTCCAGCGCCACCTATAGGTAGATCTTCACCGAGAGCTTTTTGTACTAGCATAGCAATGTAATAGGGTGTCATTCCCATATTTTTAGCTGTATTTCGCATTACTGCAGTGCAAATTGGACAAAATGTTATGTAAGCTTCAGCTCCTGCATCTTTAGCGTCTTGAAGGTTTTGTTTTACATAACCCATAGCTCTATTTTTCTGAGTTGGAAAAATACCAGAACTACAACACATAGAGTTCTCCTTTTGATATTTCCGATCTAAAAGCTCGCAACCAAGCAATTCAAAAGTTTCTTCTATCCAATCATAGAAGTTTTCTGTAAGTTCTCCATGGGGGTTGTATCTTGAAGTACAAGGTCGTTGATAAGCAATTTTCATATTCAACGGAGTGATAAGATCTTTATGATCACGGAGCCAGTTCCTAATATATTCCATTATGTGTATAGGTTTAAATGGAACTTCAATCATTAATGCTAGAGCTTCCGAAGTTACAAATCCATAACAAGCATCATGGTAAAAAATTATTTCTTTATAGCCTGTATCTGTAAGATTTTTAATCATTGAAGGCAGATTATCTAAACAAGAATTCGCATCACACATATGAGTTTCGGGTGCTCTACAAGCGTAGGAACCTCCCATTATTAAAGAAAGTCCCTCAAATAATTTTCCTTTGAACACTTTCTCGTATGGAAGAGCATCAGCAAAACCTCCTATAGATAACGCTGGTTTACCAGGGTCACCTTTAATAATCTTATCCTCTTTATTTGCCCAACCTAATGCAGTTTTTTTAGCCTCTTGTGGATAGATATATAGACCTGTTTTTTCTTGCATTTGATTAATCAAATCCCAGGGATTTGCTCCTTGTGGACAAAATTCATTACACGCATAGCATGTTACACACTTAGCAAGTATATCTGCAGGTTGTTGATGAATCAATTTTGCCATATCTTCTTTAGCTTGTTTTTCATCGTAATCAACGAATAAACACCTTGCGAGACATTCTCCCTTACATTTTGAGAAATCACATCTTCTTAAATCAAATACCATTTTTAATTTCCTCTTTTATTTTTAGTTCTATGTTTTTATATTTTACAAAACTTTATTGGAAAGGCCTTTTTGTTCTGTCTCTATATCTTTCAAGAGCTTGTTCCACATATGCCGTCATTTGAACAGCTGAGCTTTGACAAGCTTCTGCACATTTCGAACA
>JAEOTW010000349.1 GCA_016839655.1 Promethearchaeota archaeon
ATTAATACTTGTTCAGCTAACTCAGGATTATTTATTCTATTGGAAGCAAAAACCGGAATGGATACTCGATTCCTAACATTTTCGGCTAAATAAGTGTAACATCCTTCTGGAACGTCCATAGTAGTTTGAGGAGTTTTTGTTTCATGCCAACCTCCGGTAACATTGATATAATCTAATTGTTTACTGAGATATTCAGCTATTATAGCTTTTTCTTTATAAGTATTACTATCTGGAACAAAATCATCACCTGATATACGGTATCCTATGGGAATATCACCTATACTTGATCTCATCAATTCAAAAGTTTCAATAGCAAATCTTAAACGATTTTCTAGACTCCCACCGTATTCATCAGTCCGTATATTTGTTTTTGGAGATGAAAATTGACTAAACAAATAACCCGCATTAGCACATAATTCTATGGCATCAAATCCTGCTTTTTTTGCTCGGATAGCAGCGTCAGTAAAAGCTTGTTGCTCTGTTTTGATATCTTCAATAGTCATCTCTCTAGGGGTAGTTTTACTGAAATTACTATATACAGCAGAAGGTGCAATAGGAGCCTTACCAATTATCTGCGGAAACGTATATGCCCCACTATGGTACAATTGACAGACAACCTTGACATCATCCCGAGCATTATGTACTGCTTCTGTAAATTCTGTTAATTTTGGAATGTAATCATCATTTTCAATTGATATCATCATAGGAACTCCTTTTGCATAAAGATCTATGTAACATCCTCCAACTATTAACATTCCAGCACCACCTTTTGCTCTTTCAACATAGAAATCTATTAATCTTTTTGTGATAAAACCATTATCTGCTAAGTTAAGATTTAATGCAGGCATTACAATACGGTTGGATACCATCATATTCCTAATTTTGAAAGGTGTAAACAATTTAAAGAACTTCAATTTTAATCCTCAACGTATATTTATTTTTAAATAAGAAAACATGGTAATGTATTAAAATTTAATTAGCATAAGAAAAAAGGAGCCATTTATAATACCATTTAGTAGAATTTCTTGATGCTTAAATTACTTAACAAAAGCCTTTAACACTTTTCTAGGTAGAGAGTGAAATAAATAGTTTTTTTATCCAAACAAAATTATATTACTCAAAAATTAAATTTTTGAAGAGAATAAAAATGAATGAGAATGCAGTATTAATAGAGGAAAACGAATATAAAACAATTACAACTATAAGGATGAATCGAATAGACAAAAAAAATGCCATGAATTATGATTTAATGGTTGGGCTTCAAAAAGCAATTGATAAAGTGGAGCGAACTAACGCACGGGTCGTAATTATTACTGGAGGGGATGATTTCTTTAGTTCAGGGATAGATTTAAACTTTTTAACTGGTCAAGAAAGAGATCCAGAAGGATTTATTCCTGATTTAAGAATTCCAAGGAACTTTAGATATTTTGCAAATACCTGGATTCACCCTATCTTTACAAAAATTGAAAAGATGGAAAAACCAGTAATTGCGAAAATAAATGGCTATTGTTATGGAATGGCATTCGAGTTGGCATTAGCGTGTGACTTTCGATTCTGTACCGAATCCGCTGAATTTCACATGTTAGAAAGCAAAATTTCAATGAATCCAGACGTAGGCGGCACAATCAGATTAACGAGGCTTGTTGGTATCCAAAACACAAAAGATATCATTTTAACTGGCCGCCAATTTGATGGAAATGAAGCTTATAGACTTGGTGTTGTAAATCGAGTTGCTAAAAACCATGAGGAATTAGACTCAATTATTAAACAGTATACAGATGAGCTTATGACCAGCGGACCTTTAGCTGTGGGACTTGCAAAAAAATTGATAGATGATTGTTACGGTAAAGATACCGCGTTTGGATTAGAATTAGAAACACTTGTAAGTTCACAATTGCTACAAACTAAAGATGCTACAGCAGGAGCTCTTGCTCGTCTTCAAAAAACTAAACCTAAATGGCGATGGAAATAAATTTTCTTTTTTCTTTATTTATAGAGTCCTTTTAAACCCAATTTTTTTAATTTTTCTTGGTTTAATTCTCCTGTTTCAATATCCCATAATCTATATTTGTAATATTCTTGTTTCATTTTTTTAAAGTTAGGAGTTTTACCGGCACTTTCAGTTCCCTCTAATGGTCTTAGCAATATCTCGGGTAATTTATCATCTTTAGGTGTAATGCCCATTTTTAAATTAAATAATCGTTTTATTATGAAGATTCGTTCTCCAAAAATTTTTAACCTTTCATTATCACATTCTAAACCAATACAAGTTTGGACTAATTCAGTAATTATTGATGGTAAAGGATTTGCGAAAACACACATTAGTAGAGAGCTATAAAGTGCACGGAGATCCTGCAATCGGGCACACATTATAGCCATTTCTGAATCATCTTTATGTCTTTCAACAGTTTTAATCCCAAATTCCTCCAGAGGAATTCCCAATGAAATAGTACACATATCACAGGCATTATGGCAGGGACCTCTAGGAGCTGCAACTGCGTATGCTATAGACATCCCGAAATTAGCCCTTAAATCATGATATGGGACTTCCATTCCATAAGTGGTTGCTATTTCATCTTGAGATATTTTAAATTTTTTCCCTATAGCATTCGATCCATCGGCCAATAAATTACCTATACCTTCTCTCAAAGATATCTTTTTAATTAGTTCCAAGGTTGGTTTAATATCTCCCCATTTAGGATTAAGACCATCTATTTTTTCTGATTCAATTTGACCAGTGTTATATAAGTAGTATATGAAAGCAATAGTACTGCTACTACTAATAGTGTCAATTCCAAAATCATTGCATAATTCATTTGCTTTAACAATTGATTCAAGGTTATCATTCAATATCATTGAGCCAAAGCCTGCAAGTGTTTGATATTCTGGAGCTTCAACTTCTCCATTAGTCTTATATTCCCCTTCTTTCACTATTGCCTTCTTAGCACAACCAATTGGGCAAGAAAAACAAGGATATTTCTGGGTAATAGTTTTTTCTAAAGCAGTCATTCCAGAAATGTTGTAAGCGCCCTCCCATTCTTCACCAAGAGTCCAATATTTTTTAGGTATTTCTCCGGTGGAATTCCATAGATCTATTCCTGCGGATGTACCAATGTCACCATACATTTTTGAAGTAAATGCTTGGTTTACATCATCTAGAGCTTTTTGAACTGCATCTTTGAACCTTTCTGAGTCAGCAGCTTCAAATTGTCTTTTTTTACCTCGAACAGTTATAGCTTTCAATTTTTTTGATCCCATGACTGCTCCCATTCCCGTTCTTCCAGCAGCCTTTTCTTCAGATGCAATTATTGCATATTTAACTAAATTCTCACCTGCTTGTCCTATACAAACAATTCTAGTTAAATTAGAGCCTGTCTGCTCCTTTAAGATTTTTGAAGTTTCTAATATCCCCTTCCCCCATAAAGAGGATGCATCTTTAATTCGAGTGCCATTTTCAGTAATTTCTAAATAAACTGGATTTTCGGAAGCACCTTTTATAATAATTCCATCATAGCCTGCTTTCTTAAGTTCCGGACCAAAATACCCCCCACAATTAGATTCACCCCATATTTCTGTATATGGAGATTTTGCACATACAACAAATCTACCACTAGTTGGAATATTTGAACCACAGAACGGACCAGTCATAAACATTAAAATGTTATCTGGAGATAATGGTTCAGTTTCTTTATCAATATAATCGTAGAGGTATCTACAGCAGTATCCTGCGCCTCCCAAAAATTCTTTTGCTATTGTTTCATTGAGATTTTCTTCAGAAATTTCTTTTGTACTTAGATTTACTGTTAAAATTTTTCCTACAAATCCTTTTAAATTTCCCATATTCTTCACTATTATATTTAGAAATCAATGTCCTTTCCATTAAAAGCATAATCATAAATTTTTCTAAAGTACTCATCCGTAATTGATCTTGGCGTCATAACCGCAGTAGCATCTTGAAAACAACATGTAATTAAAAGATCCAGATTTTCCTCAAATTCTTTTTTTGAGACGCCTAAATCCTTTAAAGAAGTTGGAAACTCTACAGTCTTTTGAAGTTCTTTAATTTTATCAACTGCCTTAAATGCTGCTTTTTTATTGTCATCAGTCCATTTAGCCCATCCCATTTGTTTTGCAATCTTTTCATATATCTCTAAAGTATTATCAATTGTATCAGGGTTGTTTAGACAAAACTGCGAGATATAGGGAAGTAAAATTCCAACAGCTCTTCCATGAGGAGTATGAAAGATAGCACCCCAACTATGACCCATCCCATGACCAATGTGAACTTGAGAGTTACTAAATGCTAAACCTGCCATAGTTGCTGCCTGGTGAAGGTAATCTCTCGCTTCAATATTTTCCCTATCCTTGTAAGCTATTGGCAAATATTTAAAAATTAACTCTATAGCTTTTAAGCCCATAGCATTTGAAAACTCATTTTTCCAATTAGAAACCATTCCTTCAATCGCATGTGATAATGCATCAAAAGCAGTATCCACTGTTAAATTTGAAGGCATGCCTTTTGGAAAAATAGGATCCACTATAGCATAGGTAGGAGTAATTCCCCGATGAGCGTAAATGAATTTTTTCCATACTTGATCTTCAAATTTTGAAATTATAGTGCCATTTGACGCTTCCGAACCTGTTCCAGAAGTGGTTGGTATTGCGATAAATTTTGATTTCTTTCCTGTCTCATTCAACTCAGAGTTAAATAGATGAATATCTCCAATATTTAAATCTGGAAATTCATATAAAACCCATGCTGTCTTAGCAGTGTCTATTACGGATCCCCCTCCTAAGGCAATTATTAATTCTGGAGAATAAGATAAGCATTCTTCTCTCGCTTTTAATACACCATCTTCTCTGGGATCAGGAATAACTTCATTAAATACTTTGTATTCTTTTTTAAATTTATCTAACTTGTCTGTTAGAATTTTGAGATAGCCTAATTCTTCGATAATTTTATCAGTAACTATGTAACATTTACTACCTTTAATATCTTTAAGGAAGTCTAGACTATTCTCACCATAAATAATATTTGGACTATAGAAATACCACATTTTTTACCCTCATAAAATTAGTAGAAAAATTTTGATAAAAAAAATAAAATTTGAATTCAATTATAAATAATCAGTTTCAAAACTTCCAAGACTATTGACAATTTCTAATGCAGCTTTAGTATGTCGCATTAGTTTTGCCATATCACCTTCAAGTCTTAATTTGCCTGCCATTATCGCTCTAATTGGATCAATTTCTTTTTTCATAACTGTTACGAAATTATCATAAGGTCCTGCCATGATGTATTCTGTTTCAATTTCTTCTCCTTCTGGCACTAATTTAGTTCCAGTACATTCTCCATGATATAATCCTATAAATATTCTAACTTCGTGATCCAAATTTCCACTAGGCTCAATGACTAGAAGCATATTCCCTTCCCAAGTTAAAGCTGATGGTTTATAATCCGGATTCTCATTAATAGCTTTACCAAAGGCTTCAACCCATTCTTCTGTTAAGATTTTCATTTATTACACTTCTTAATACAATTTGATTTATTTTATTCAATTTATAATACTAAATACATAATTGGTTAAAAAAGAATATAAGATTTGAATTTTTTTTTGTTTAAGTTAGAGTTAAATCTAGATGAATATCTGATAAGGGATATGACACACAAGGGTGGATAAAACCAAATTCTTGATCAATTTCTCTCATTTTTACATCTGGAAGCATAAAAATATTACCTGATTTTAGTTTAGTTCTACACAAAGCACAAGCTCCTGAACGACACCCACTATTGATGAGTAATCCTAAGCTTTTTTGTCTTTCAAGGCTGTTTAATAATGGTTCAACACTTAAAGCTTCAAATGTTTCTTGTAATATTTTACCTTGCTTTATAAAATCTATAGTAATCTTAATATTATGAGTTGCTGTAATTTCTGTTGGCCATCCTATTATTTTTGTAACATCATCAGGAACACCATATAATTCATAAATAGTACGAGATTTAGGAATATTTAACGCATCCAATTGCTCTTGTATAAAAGAATAAATAGCTCTATTTCCAACTATATAAAAGTATTTATTCTCAATCGTTTTTATATTATCTAAGATTATTTCCTTTGTAATAAAACCACTAACGCCTTTCCAATTTGGTCCTGGTTCTGAAAGGATATACCGAATTTTGATATTTGGACGTCGGGATTGAATATTATCTAATTCTGTCCTAAATAATATATCTTCTTCTGTTAAACAGCCAAAAAACAGCCAAATATTCAGCTTCAAATTAAACTCAGTGATGTTTCTCAACATTGATATAAACGGTGTAATTCCAGAACCCCCAGCAATAAAAACTAGATTTTTCCCATGAAATATTTGATTGTAATATAAATCTCCTAACGGTTCTGTTGCTTCAAGGATATCTCCAATTTTTATTTTATCAATAAGGTAATTACTGACGAATCCATTTTCTTTTCTTTTTACTGCTAATTCATAATATGAAAGTTGATTTGGAGATGAGACTAAAGAAAAGGGTCGTGATGTTCTAACACCATTAATTTCAACAATTAGACCAATATATTGCCCCGCTCGAAATGGTGCTAATGGTTTATCAGGTTTTACAGATATAAATCGAAATAACTTAGTATCTTTAGATAATTCTTCCATGTCAGTAACTTGAAGAAATTGTTTTTCCGGATGAATTCTATCGCAAAGATTTTCTAATCCATCAAAATACCATGGAATTTGTTGTACATCTTCACGCATCTTTTTTAATTTCTCAAGTTTTTGATATTTCTTTACATCATTCATTATCTCTTTTTCCATTATTACCACCTCCCTTCTTTATTATCTTTTAAAAACATACCTGCAGCAATTCTACCACTAAGAATGCTGGCTGAAAATCCACCACCGATATTTGTCCAAGCCCCACATTGATATAAGCCGGGAATAGGGCCTCTACTTTTTAGTCTAAGATTAGGTCCATCTAATAAATCTTGAGTATACCCATAAATTGCTCCTTCCATATTTTTTGAATATCGATAATAGGTTAAAGGTGTTGCTGCTTCAGCTACCTCTATATAATCCCGTATATCTGGACAAATAGTTTTTTCTATTAGTTCAACCATTTTATCCGCGAGATAATCTTTTACTTTATGATATTGATCGGGAGAGACATTATGCCAAAGTTTACCCATTTGTAAGGTTGTTATGCAAAGTTCTGCCGTTTCTGGAGGAGATATATCATTGTACACATGATTATAACACCCAGCTACAACAAATTTAGGAGCTTCTAGTTTTGCAAAAGTTTCATACGCTTTATCCATATCATCTGATTCACTTATTGCAAATTCATGAGCATTCAATCCTAATTCTTTATAAGAGGCATTTAATCCCAGATAAACCGAAAAGGCAGAAGGCCCTATTTCTGGAGCATATATTTTTTTTATATAATTCTCAGGCACAACTTCCCTCGGAAGCATTTTCATAGTTGTGCATATTGGGTTGACATTTGATATTGCAGCTTGACATTTATATACATCTCCATTAAGTAATTCTACTCCTTTAACTCTCCCATCTTCAACGATTATTCTGTTTACTAATGCATTATAACGTACATCACCACCCAACTCTTCAAAAGCTTTTACCATAGAAGTTGATAAGGCGTGTGATCGCCCAACTGGATAAGCTGCACCCCATTTCAAAAAAGTAATAATCATTGCGACATATGCATATGCATTTAATCTTGATGGAGGGACTCCAAGATATCCCCATAATTGTGCTATTACTGAAATTAACCTTTTATTTGTAAAGAATTTTTTAAAAAGTTCAGATAAAGTGATTCCCGAAACTCGTATAAGCCAAGGATGTTCCTTAAGGATTTCTGCTGGCGAATATTGACCTCTTCTTTTTATCATAAATTGAATTCCTTCTAAGACCTTCTGACACATATCAATAAATTCTTCTATTCCTTTCTTTTCTGAAGGAAATAACTCAATTAATTTTTCTGTGTATTCATCCAAACCAAGAGGAATACTTTCATTAAATCCATCTAAAAATACACTGCGATAAAATTCAGGAATTTGTTTAAATTGAATTTTGTCAGGAATAACACCCAGTCTTTCTAAAAATCGATATAAACTACCTTTATTTTCTTCTGTTCCAATATCACTTAATTCATGTAATGCACTGTCGAATTCGAACCTACCTCTTACAAATGAAGAAGCAAAACCACCTGGTACATTATGTTTTTCTAGTAACAGTACTTTTTTTCCTACTGAGGCAAGTTGACATGCTGCACCAAGTCCTCCAAGTCCAGCTCCAATAACTATAATAGGATAAGTGTCTACTACTCTACTCATATCATAAATACTATCATTCATAAAAAATAATTCTATTAGATAACTTTTAAAACTATAGATTTTAAACTATATTTTTCAACAAATAAGAATAAAGTAAAAAGGAATCTCTCATCTTCATTAAAAATCTTATTTAACGACCTATAAATATGGGATCTCTCTTTTCCTTAATAGCTTTCATAAACTCGTTAAAATCTTTTGAAGTAAAAGTTTTTCTTAATCCTCTGTTTTCTAAATCTAAGGTTCTTTCTAAGATATCTCTAAAATATGAGTGCATTGTCTTTTTTATCAATTTTAATGATAAAGTGGCACCTTTAGGTGGTATTAGTTCTAAGGCTTGTTCTCTCGTAAATGGTATTAAATCTTCTGGTGGTAGAACTTTATTTACGAGATTAAGTTCAAGAGCTCTCTGTGCATTGATTTTTTCACCAAAATAAATTATTTCTTTAGCTTTTTGAAATCCTACTAGTAATGGTAAAAGGAATGAACAAGCAAACTCTGGAATAATCCCATTTTTTGCGAAGAAAAAACCTAGCCAAGCATCTTCTGACATGTAAATTAAATCAGCACATGCTAAAGGCATTGTAATACCTCCTCCAATAGCCATTCCATTAATAGCAGCTAAAACTGGTTTAGTAAAGTTCCAAAATTTCATACAGACCTTTTTTTGGGCAATATCCATAAGATCAATCTCTGGATATTTTTTCATTTGTTCCATCATTTCTGGTTTAAAAAAACCTCCAGATGTAAAAGCATTTCCCCTAGGGTCTCCTGTAAGTATAAGCACTTTAGCATTTTTATCTCGTTCCATATCTTCTAAAACATAATATAATTCCAAGAAACTTATGTAGGTTACCGCGTTCCTTGCTTCTGGTCTTGAAATAGTGGCTGTACATATACCATTATCTTCCTTTTCATAAATAATATCTTCAAAATCTTCAACATTCATAATTAGCTTTAAATCATATTTTTTATTTTGAGTTAATTTTGAATTTATGTATATTTATTGTTAGACTTAGTAAAATTAAAAGAAAAGATACAAAAAAAGAAATATTATTATTTATTTATTTTTTTTCTTCATCTCGGAGCGCTCTTTTTAACACTTTCCCGATAGTTGTTAGCGGGAGTTCTTCACGAAATTCCCATATCTTTGGGACTTCATATTTAGCAAGATTTTCTTCAGCATATTTCTGAATACTTCCTTTGATTTCTTCAGTTGCCTCAACTCCTTCTTTAAGCTGAACAACAGCTTTGACTATTTCTGCTCCAGGTCTATCAGGATTAGGAACCCCAATAATAGCTAATATTTGAATATCTGGATGTTTTGTCATTACTTCTTCAACATGAACACTATAAACTTTAAAACCACTTACTATTAACATATCTTTTGTACGATCTACTATTTTTAAATAGCCATCTTCATCAAAAGTACCTACATCACCAGTGTGAATATAACCATCTTTATCAAACGTTGCAGCTGTTTGTTCAGGTTTGTTATGATACTGTTTTGCACAGGAAGGTCCTTTTATTAGGATCTCACCGGGTTTTCCAATTTCTTTTATTATCTCTCCAGTTTCTGTGTCTATTAGTTTAATATCTGTATCTGGCCACGGCAAACCAACTGTTCCTATTTTTTTCTTACCATACATAGGATTAGCGCATATAACTACCGCAGTTTCAGTCATTCCGTAAACTTCAACAAATTTATTTTCTGAATGAAATTGTTTTTCAAATTCTTTTATCGCTTCTGGTGGAAAGGGAGCAGCACCACTTACATAAAGTGTTATATTTTCTAAAGTTTCCTTGGGGATTTTTTTTGACATTGGATTATTCTGAAC
>JAEOTW010000063.1 GCA_016839655.1 Promethearchaeota archaeon
TGGGCTCGAGGGAATAAAGAAGCTCTGATGCTTTCAGCAATTTTTGTTGAACATATTTCAATGGGGATGGAAAAGGCAATATTAACTATTTGTATTGAACTTTCTGATTGGTTAAAGTCAAAAAAAGATATTTTTACAGGTTTCTATGAAACATATTCAACAAATTATCAAGATAAAAAAAGTCGAGATATTATAGATAAAAATTCATTAATTATCAAATCATGGGTAGAAGAGTTTTATAATGCAATTTTAGAAGCAGTTCAAGAAAAGGTTGAGGAAGAAGATATTACTATGTTCATAGAAAAGGAAAATATCTTAATGATTTTGAATTTTTTATCCGATGGACCAATTACCATAGAAAATCTTAAAGAGTGGTATACTAGTAAATATCCCGATAATAATTTTTATAAAGTAATAAGAAATTTAATAACAATGCAAATGATCGTCATCCCAAATGTTGGGAGAAGTAAAAATCCTCCTTTTAATGTATACATCGCAGAAGATGTTAATACAATAATCAGACTGATTAATTTAAAGAATAGATTATTGAAAAATTTGAAAGATAAACATCAAAAAGAAAGTCCTGAAGCAATTGAAAAAAGAGCAAAGAATCTTCAAGAAATTATAGAAAGTTCCCTCCTCTAAACACCATAAGCTTGGTTTTTAATTTCCAATTCTTCCTATTAAAAAAGATAAATTAATTCAAAGAAACATGAAAATCGAGAAAATAATTATTTAAATTTTGAAATTGGGTTGTGTGACATGTCAACTTTTTCTCAATAAATAGAATAAAAAACTACCCTTAAAATCTGATGAAGAAGCTGAACGCTTAGCAAAACTTAAAAAGACATTAGCTCTCAAAAAGTGATGGTTCGATTTTATGAGGGAGTTGGTCTTTGAGTCGTTTTATTTTAGGTTAGAAAGAGAATACAATCTTAAACGGGCTCGTGATAAATGATGGCGATACCATTGGTGAGGATGCCAACGAAAAGATAAGTGTCAAATATGAAGATTCACAATTTGGCAATAAGGGTAAGGTACTCAGGATCAAATATTAAACTCTCCTTTCCGATCATAGTATGTAGGAAGAAAAATCTTCCAAATCTTCAAACTGGAATCTCTTAACTTAAAGAAATACCTCTCTTATCTTTTAATTCTTTTCAACTGATCTGAAGATAATCTTATTATAGATGTAGTATAAAAAAAAAAGGAATTAAATTTCTTTTTTGATTTGAACTGCCCCAATTATACCAATTATATTTCCTCCTCCTAAGATTGCTCCGATTAAAACTAAAATCCAAGCGATCTTTAAGTTTATTAAAGTTATAAATGATCCGATGAGACAGACTATTCCTCCAATCAGTACCACTGTCTGAAATATCGTTACAAAGAGTTCTCCAAATAAATAGAACTCAGGATAGAGAATTGGCATGAAAAATCCAATTAAGATGGAAATGATGCCTCCAATTACTCCTAACACTATACCTGTGGTAGTACTCATAATATTCACTTTATATATTAGATTATAGTATTATTGTAAGATACCTTAAGATTTAATAGTTGCTGTATTTCAGGTGAGAATCTAGTTTAATATTAACTATTTTAATTAGAAGTTTGAGAGACTAAAGCCAAACAATCAGAATAGATGAGTAAAGATCTAAGGAAACGAGGTTTTAAATTTGTGGGACCTACAATTTGTTACGCACTTATGCAGGCAGTAGGGATGGTTTATGACCATGTGCAAGACTTCTTCTCACTTATAAAACAAAATAGTTTAAATAGTTTATAATCTATTTTTAATTGAAGAATTTCAATTTCAGAGCTGATAACCATTATTGAACGCGAGAAGGTATCTAATGTAAAGCACAAAAAAGCGGGTTTAGTTTTGACCATAATTGGGAGGTTTGGATTTTCAGATCGTTTGTGTTTATGGTCCTTGATATCTACGATATTGCCTTAATAGTAAGTATAATAATTTCAATTATAGCAGGGATCCTGGCGTTAAAGGGTATAAAGCTTGGAAGGGTAATTTCTTTAATAGGGGCAATTGTAAATCCCATTCTAATAATATTCGTTGTGTATAACCCTAGTTTATGGTTCTATGATTTTTGGTACGGTTTACTAAATACCTTAATATTGTTGTTTTTGACAATTTATGGATTTGGGCTTTTTGGGATCGCCTTTTTGTTGCTTTTGATCGGTGGAATCCTCAGCTATAAAAAATTTTGAGTTTTTTCAGCGATTCAACTTCATTTCTAAATTTTGCCTAGTTATAGATTATATGAGTTAATCCTAAATAGTATCTAAATATAGAAATAATAAAAACCACATTCAATTCAAAACGAGTTAATATGTCTAAAGTACAACCTCTTTTGGAACCACTAAAGATGGGAGATTTTAATCTAAATAATAGAATTGTAATGGCTCCTATGACCCGTAATAGAGCGAATAATCCAGAAAATCAGCCCACTGAACTTCAAGCGAAATATTATGCCCAAAGATCCTCAGCGGGGCTAATTATCACTTGTGGGTCTCAGGTTTCGAAAGATGCTGTCGGTTACATCAATACTCCTGGTATATATTCAGAGGCGCAAGTCGATGGTTGGAAGTTAGTGACCGAAGCGGTTCATAAACAGGAAGGTAAAATATTTATCCAATTGTGGCATGTGGGAAGAATGTCGCATCCTGATCATCACAACGGCGCCCTGCCACTGGCTCCATCTGCAATAAATCCTAAATCGAAATCGTTCACTCACAAAGGATTTACAGATACCGTGACTCCTAGGGCGATGACTCTGGATGATATCAAACAAACCATTCAAGATTTCAAAAATGCCGCTAGTAATGCTATGAAAGCGGGATTTGACGGCGTTGAGATTCATTCCTCAAACGGGTATTTATTCCATCAATTTTTCTCGAGATGTTCCAATATAAGAACTGATGCCTATGGAGGTTCAATTGAAAATCGAGCCAGATTTCTATTCGAGGTCATTGATGCGATTAAGGAAGTAATGCCAGAGAATCGCATTGGAGCAAGATTAAATCCATCATTTCACGACATTTTTGGAATTACTGTGGACGAAGAAACTATTCCTACATTTGAATATATTGTAGAAAAACTGAACAATTACAGCATAGCTTACTTGCATCTATCTGAACCGTTCACAGACGTAAGTAAAGTGCCCTTTGCAGAACCTAACATCGCGAAACATTTTAGACCGTTATATAAAGGCTCTCTGATGATTAACAACGATTTTACTCAAGAAAAAGGGAACAGAGTTCTGCAAGAGAATCTAGCCGATCTCGTGGCGTTTGGAAAGCTTTTCATTTCTAATCCAGATCTCCCAAAAAGATTTGAGCTCAATGGAGATATAACACGCTGGGATAA
>JAEOTW010000388.1 GCA_016839655.1 Promethearchaeota archaeon
GAATATTTTCAGTTATTTTTTTTGAGTTATAATTCTTTTTTTCTAATCGATTAATTAATTCATCTGGATGGCACCTTAAAATAAAAATGTAATCAATATATTTATTCGGAATAATATCGGAAAAATGACTTTCTATTATCAAGAATGAAGGATTACTCTTTTTTATCTTCCTAATTTTTTTCAAGACATAGGGTAGAAATATTTTAAAATCAACAATGGTCGTTTTTCTTTCTTCATCATATTCGAAAGAAAAGTCATCAGAAGTTGCTAATTCATTTAAAGAAATTGTTCTACTATTAACTAAATTAGACAACTCTTTTGCTACAGAGGTTTTACCACAACCAGGAGTACCAGAGATTATAATGTTTTTCATTTCTAAATTTATAAGATAGATTTATAATTAAAAAAGTCAACGAAGTTTATTGAAATTTACTCAAATAAAAAAGAATGGGAAAGGGGGGCTTCGAACCCCCGACCTCACGGTTATCAGCCGTGCGCTATACCAGGCTAAGCCACTGGAGAGATGCTTATAATATAATCATCTGCTCTCCCAAGCTGCTTTCCCATTCAAAGTTTAGTCCTAAAAATTATAATTCTTTATTCTATAAAAACTAAAGTAGTTATTGTAATAGTATAATTTGATTGAATATTTTAAATCATATATAACTAAAAAGTTTTTTGTCAATGTATAATGTAAGCATCCTTTCTATATTTATAAGAAGTTAACTAGAGAACCTTTGATTCTATAAGGTCCATTTCACCCAAATGGCTTATATTTGATATAGGGATCATATTTTAAAAGAACATCCCTATAACCAAATAATTCTTTAACTTGATTATTAAATTGTCTAATAAATTCTTGTATTACTTCTTTTTGGTTATAAATCAATTTTTTGCGATCGAATCCATTCTTTTCTTTCAATCTTATTAAAATAACTTTTTTCTTATAGGAAACTTTGTTTTTAACTGAATCTCTAGCCTTGATTGAGGCAAAATCCTCTAAATTATTACAGAAAGGATTTTTAATTAGATCTTCCTCATCATGATGAGACCCATCATATTCTCCAGCCACGGAAAATTTATATTTGGTTCCATTTCTTCCTATAATGCAAACATTATGACAAAATTGATCATATCTTAATTGACCTACGAAAACAGGAATTATATAATTAATTCCATTAATCTCTATGGCCTTTCTAATAATTTTTTCTCTATGAATTCCACATGCATTCTCCAATCTCACTTGAGCTTCAAATTTTGTGTTGAAAAATTGTTCTAAATAATTTCTCATCACTTTTTCGCAGAGATATTCATTACAGTATGGACACCAGTTATACTCATAAATAAGTTTTCTCACTCGGATCGGAAACTTATGTCCATTTCCACATGATATGTTCAAATATCTTTCAGTAGGATAATCATACATTGATTCAAAAGCGACCTTCGGAGTTAAAATACGTGCTTTTCCATGATATAATTGATAAAGAAAGGATTTAATATCATCATATTCAATTTTTTTTCTTTTAGCACATTGCTTTCCCCAAATATTGTTATAAATTTCATGTGATTCAATAAGACTTAAACCTTTAATTTGAGTAAGATAATCTATAACCCAGAGTTTAAATGTATTTTTACTGATTAGATTTCTTAATTCACTATTTAGTAATTTATTTCTTGTTGGTATCAAAGAGGTTCTTTCAGGATATAGTCTAATATACTTCTCAATTATTTCATAAAATCCTACTTTTTCCTTTTGTTTAGCTGAATTTTCAGGCCAAAATATCTTAAAGATTCGATCTGCTGTGTTTTTCTCGTATAAATATTCCAACCAATTTAAAATATAAATCCTAAGAGTTGACCTTGAAATTCCTAAACGATCTGATATATTTCTTAAAGATCCAAATCTGTTATCATATACAATGTCTTTATAACAATTTATTGGATCATTTCCTAATAAATCGATTACAAAATTTCTAATATCTTGTTTTTCTTTTTCATTGAAATTTGAACAACTGAAAGGTAAACCCGTTTTTGTTGTAACTGACCGAACTTTATTAATGTGACGTTTAAAATTACAATTATTGGAATAACTTGCTCTAAAATAACTCTTACCATTATTAATTATTGCTTTTTTATTTTCTCTTTTCATTTTATTTTTTTATTTCTCTAACCTGGGTTTATGTTTTTTTTTTATAATCTTAGTGTTATTAATTTTCTTTAGATATATTTTATACCACGTTTATAAATTCATACATTATTCCGTATATGATTTTGTCTTTATAAATATTTTAAAAATCTTTAATGAAATTCTGCCGTTACAAATAAATTAGAGAAATTAGATAGAAAATCGTGTTTCAAAGATGAAATTTGAGATTTTTTTTAAAATTAAAAACTATCAATCAATATATTTTTCCTGGATAAGTTCAGGATATAAATATTCAAATGATTTACCAAATAGTTTATGATTCATCCACACTTTTGCTTTTGAATCCCAAATTAAATTTACCAAAGGATTATATTTTTCAAAAGAAAAAGCATTCCCATAGATTGATTTGATAAAAGAGTCACCATTTACTAAATCAGTTATAATCAAGTATTTTTCAACCTTCAAATATTGAAATATGTATTCGAAAATTCTCAAAAATTCAGAAAGTTCACAATTAGGAAGATAAAGTTTAATCATTAACCCATTCTTTACCTCTATTTTCTCATCAAAACCGTGTATATAATATTCTCCTTCAATATCATAAACAAACCCATAATTGAAATATTGAAATATATTCCTAAGTATATTGGTTGTATCTTTATTTAAATTTAATAAAATGATTTGGATTTTTTCTTTCAAATCTAAATTCTTTAGTGAAACATAAGGAAAGATTAATTTATTTCTTACTAGAAAATGAATCTTATCGAAAATCTGATTACTGTTATTGTTAAGTAATTCTTTGAGATCCACAGAATGCCAATTGTATAAATGCAGTAAATCTTTATAATAAGAAGAATCAGGATTATTATAATCTTTAACTACTAAATTACTAGTATCAAAATGCTTCACTTCTGAGGTTGGAACTTTATAATTTGGATTGAAAAGAATGTTTAGTATATAAGTTTTATAATTATTAGGATCTAAATACCATCCATTTGAACTTAAATTGTGGTTGAAATGAAAAATTTGAGATATGGATTTTATGGTAAGTAGGCAATATTCTCTGATTTTATTCTTGCTTCTCAACCAGTTAAGATATGAATTGTTAGGATCGTTAAAAGGAAAAATGTACTTAATAAACAATGAATTTGAACTATCGATTGAAGCTATGTGTTTAATCTTTTGAAATGTATTTGTAAATAACATTTTAAAATCGATTTCTTCTAAATCATTAGGGGTGATATATAAGAGATATTGATCTAATCCAAAATTTTGGAAAGCAGGAAAAAGTTTTATTGATTTAATATAATTACTGAAATAATGATCTTTACTTGTTATTTCAAATTCTTCTTTATTTGAAAAGTATTTTTCAAGGTTTAAATGAAAATTCAATAATTTTTGAAGATCTTTGGGTTTAAAACTGACAGGTTCATTTAAAATTCGTCTATTGATTTTATCAATCAGTTTTGACATATCTGCTTTTTTAAACCAAAGTTTAACTGAGCTTACAGTTTTTTCTTTAAATGGTTTTAGCTCTTCACCCATAATTCCTTTAATGTAAAGAAAGTATTGCTCAAACAGATCTTTAGTATAGAAAAACGCTTTTTGATTGAAATCATAGAATTCTTTTCTTGAAAAAGTTTGTAATAATCCATTCCAAGAATAGCGATTAAAAGAGATAATGTCTTTTTCACACTTATTAGATAATAAAGATATAAACAATATTTTTTCTTCATTTTTCAAATGAGGTATAAAAAGTTGTAAGAAGATATATTCTTGTTTATTGAATAAATCTGTTGTTTCATAGAAATAGATTTTTGGAAACCATTTTTTCATTTTGTTTAGTATAACTCTAACTTCAGGGGAATTCTTTAAAATTAATTGAGGAAAATAGCTTGCGATTGAATTTGTCCAAATGCTATCAATTAAATAAGGCTTAACTATCTTAGGATTATTATTTACAAAATCATTGATTTTGAGATTGATTGTTTTACTTGTTATTTCGTAGTATTTATTATTTTTTTTTAAATTTCGAAGTCGTTCCTTTTTTATATGAGTAATTTCCTTTAATAATTCTAAATTAGATATTAATTTTTTAATTGATTTGATACTAAATATTTTTAAATTATAACATAATTTTAAAAACTTACAAAAAAATTGGATTTTTTCCATTTCTTCTTCATATTTATCTCTAGAATTTAAATAATTTAAAAAGAGATTTTTAAAAGAATAGGAATTAGAATCTATAATGTCGAAAAATGCATCCTCTTCGATTAATTGTAAAGTGTATTCTTTCTCATAAAAATCTTTAAATTGATTAAAATCATTCATAGTATCTCTTGATTCTTTTTCTATTATCAGAGAATAATTAACCCATTTTTCTAACTCATCTTTAATATAAAAAAATCCAAAGTTTTGATTTCTATCTAAAAAATTAAGGAAATCCTCTTGGAGTTTAGGAGAATCAGTTAAATCTTCTAAACCCTTTTCTAATTCTTTAATTAAACCATTTTCACCGGATAAAAAATTATTATAATCGGATTTAATTATATTTGAAATTTCTCTTCTTCTTGAAAAGTTAATTCCGACATAGGAAAAGAATCTTATTCTGTCCAGAATTAAAAAATCTAAGAGTTTTAAATTTGCGTTGTTAAAAGTTGTACTATATTGTTGTATAAATTCAAGTTGGTAGTTATTTCGGTAGTTTTTCTTATTATGGTTTATTATGTGCCCGTTTTTATAAGATTCTCTAAAATAATTTAAATTCAAAGAGAAAACATATTTTTTTGCTAACGAACAGATCTTTTTTATTAAATATCCATTTTGTTCCATTTTTTCTAACATGTATTTCAAATCTTCTATATAAATCTCTGGAATGACAAAATACGCCGTCAATTCTATAGAAAAATTAGCTACTGAAAGATTTGGCATAATCATGAATGGCATTTGGTTAATTATCTTGTCAATTTGAGCCTTTCTTAAAAGTGGATTAAATTTAAAATAACATGTTATAAGAGCTATATTTAGGGCTTTCCAATCGAAATAATAGGTTGGGGTAATAAAACTATATTTATTTATCCAACGTAAGTTTTTATTAAAACTCCGCAAACTTAAATCGGTATTGATAATCCCCCTTTTTTTAAAATACTTAAAATTATTGCTAAATCCTTCTAAAGTATCACAATTTTTTATTCTATAGAAAATTTCGGTTAAAACTCTTAATGTTTCAGCAATCTCATTATTCTGTAAACTTTTTGAGGCTTTAAATAAAAAATCTTCATATATTTTTCCAAGGGTAAAATGTAAATTTTCAGCATAATTTAAGTTTGGATTTCTCCTAAGATATTCAAAGAAGTATTTTTTCGGACTTTCATTAGATTGACTGTCTTCTAATTCAAGGAATTTGTCAAACCGAAATTTATCAGATTGATTGACTAGAAAAGTGTAATTTATGTACTTTTCTCTTATAAATGATTTCCATTGTTTAATTAATGAAAATTCTTTCAAATCAATTTCAACAAATTGATTAATAGCAAAATCAACAAAATTGGTTTCTTTTAAATTATCGGGTATGAAGACTAGATACGCACTTTGAAGTATCAAAAAAGGAAAGAATTCCCTAAAATCCCTTAAGAGTTGGATATGAAATATACCTTCTCTAATAAATCTATTTACTCCATAACTAGTTAATCTTTTATTAAATTCTATGTTGTTTATTAATTCATCAATAACATAGATTCTTACTTTTCTATTGATTACTTCCAAATTTAAATAAGCTTTTAGCTCATTCATTAGAGAAAGGAATATTTGATTTATACTAGTGGTATCAGCAATAACAGATTTTTTCAAGCTATCTAAATTAGGAGAATTAACCAATTTTACCAATTTGTAATTTAATTTTTGTCCTGAATTTAAATAAAATATGCAGTATTTTACTTTTTAAACTTTTTTATCGAAATTCCTTTTGAATCGAATAAAATATTTCATTATAAAAAAATAAAATTTGTTTTCTGGTTAATTTAGAAAATTCTTTCTGTTTAAATAGAATAGTGTAGAAAAAATGACATAAATTCATTTGACTACAAAATAGGTTAGAATTTTGAAATTATTAAAGATTTATAAAGTACTTTTATTTGTATTAATCGGCATTGCTTCCTTTTTACCTATGACTAGCATTGTATTAGGTTATAATGGAAGTGGTGGAGGACCATAATAATATTGTATATGCCTATTAATCATAAAAACTATTTTTAATTTTTTTTACTTTTCTCTCTCTGATTCCAAAATGTATATAACAATAAATTAAATAAAGTCATTAGAAAGTAAACCCTACTTATTTAAAAGTTTAGAGGAGGATTTAAAAAATTTTTTGACCTAAATTATATTAATTATAAGAATATTTAGATTAAAAAAAAATAGTGGTGTTAATGCCTAAAATTTTAAATTATTCAATAGTAGGGTTAGAGGATTATACGATAGGGTTTAATGATTATTGTTCCCTATGTGAGATTCAGCAATTTTGCAAGTGGGGCAAAGATGAACCTTTTTCTATCAATATTAGCTGTGGTGATTTAAATCGTGCGAAAGAAAAAGTTAAATTCGAACAACTTCAGAAATTACAGAAAACTGAAGATGTCTCCGTTTCGTATGAAGAGTTAGTGAAGAAAGTTAAAATAAATCTGCAGGGTATAATTTCAGAAATTTGGAAAAGTAAAATAAAAGCGTTGAAAGAGGAAATCAGATGCTTAGACTCTCGAAAAATTGATCCTATGTTAGTTGCTCAACAAGGTCAAGATTGGTGGCAAGATTTCAATGTAAC
>JAEOTW010000350.1 GCA_016839655.1 Promethearchaeota archaeon
AACTTATGGAAATTAAAGATTCTTTAAAATTGGATGAAATTTTTAATTTAATAATTATTTAAGTATAAAAAGTGGCAAATTTATTTAATACAAATTTTTCATTATATCATCATATTTTTCATTATATCATCGTAGTTACAAAAACCATTTAAAATTCATCCATATCATCATCTTCATCAAATTCTTCTTCTTCTACTCGTGGTGCGAGGAAGTAGCTTAATTTTCCCCCTTCAAGAAGATCAAAATTCATTTTCAAGGGGTGATCGGTTTTTAATGCAATTTCTAGTTTCTCTGTAATTGATGCAATTTTTAGTATAGCTTTAAGGAATGTTAAGGAATAAGCTCCGCTACTGTTTCCTTTCAATTCGCTTTCAATTAAGTCCTCCTCATTAAGGTCGTATTCCATTTCACCTATTTGTCCAGATGAGCTAAAAATCAGCCCTTGTCCTTCATTTGCATTTATATTCAGAATTTCTGAATAAATTTCAGCATCCTTTATAGCTTCTACTAAAAAATCTGGATCAATTACCCAGTTGGAAGGATATTCTATCTTAAGTAAGTTATCCATTGGGATTTCCTCAATATCAATATCTAATAATGCTAAGCTAAATGTTCTTGTTCTTGATACACCTTCCCTTTGCATTTTGATTTTTATTTTTTGGTTAGTTTCATCAAAATCAATCTCAACTGAATCATTAGCAGCACTTCTTTTCAAGATTTTATCCAGATCATCTAAATTTAAACCAACTTTGGATTCTTTACTGCATTCATAACCGTCGAAATCATCCTTTTTTATTGCTAATTTCAGCAAACATATCCTACTTGGATCCATTGCTGAAATCGTAAACTCCTTAGGAGTGACTCGAAACTCAGTTTCATCTATAATACTGGCAAGAGTTTCAACAATTCCTTTCAATATTCGACTATTTTCTAATTTTAACGTAAAGCTCATATTCTCTCAGTATCTTCATTCAATTATAATTAAGATAATAAAGTTTTATTAGCATTATTAATAATGTTTAATATTAGTCTTTTAATAAAACCAATTCTAAGTATTAAAATAATTATTTATATTTATCACAATTTTTCAATGTAGAGTAGTAATAAATTTAGAGATTTTTAAAGAAAAAATGTCAAAACAATCAGCGAAACAAAGAACGATAAAAGATATTAGAAATGATGATGTAAGAATTCAGGTAACCGGTTATATTAAAGATCCTATTGAAGAAGAAAATGTAATTTTAAACGATAAAACCGGACAAATTAATGTAAATATTAAAAGTATTGATTTTAACTATAGAGTAAATGATTTAATTAATGTTATTGGTGAACTTGTAATTAGCATGGATGGGGGAAAGACTATAATGGCTGAAATTATCCAAGACATGAATAACTTAAATTTTGAATACTATCAAAAACTTTATGAATTAAAAAAGAAATATGGTTAACAATAGTAGAGATAATTGATGATATATGGTACAATTCTGCCCTGAGTGCTCAAATCTTTTACGTAAAAAAACAGAAGATGGACTTAGTTATCTTGCATGTAAATGTGGTTATCAAGAAATTCTCGAACAATTAATTGATCACGAGAGTGTTCAAAAAAAGAGAGACGCCTTAAAAAAAAATTTAATAATAGTTTCTGAAGAAGATAAGGTTTCTCTCCATCCTATAGTTAAGAAAGTGTGTTCCAAATGTCAGCATAAGGAAGCTGAAACTTGGGCCGTTCAAATTAGAAGTTCTGATGAGCCAAGTACTCATTTCTTTAGATGTACACAATGTAAGTTTACTTGGCGGGAAGGATAATTGTTTTAAATTCTTTAAAACACTAAAAATTGTATCACTAAGATATAGTAGTTGCATCGTGAAAGTTCAGTTTCACGAAGTTTTTAATAAATAAGAGTTAAAAAACTTGACAAGTCATTAAGACAAGACTTCTAAGATTTTAGTAAGAATTCGAGCTTTTCCTCCTGTAGATTGGAGTAAAGTTTTTCCACATACTAAGCATTCGACATCTGTTGCAGAACAACCAAAAATTATTTGTTGGTTCCCGCAATTCAAACATTTTACACGCAAAAACCTACTTTTTGGTTGGGGTATTAAATCTTTTGGTCT
>JAEOTW010000064.1 GCA_016839655.1 Promethearchaeota archaeon
CTTTAATTATGTACCACGTATAACCTGTTTGGTCTGTAAACTCAGGATTTTCTGCCAAAAATTTTGATAAGAACTCTAGACTCATGCTTCCAATAGGTTCATTGGGATGTGGAAATGCAAAGAGAAGTGCATTTTCCTTTCCTTGACCGATTTTTAGACAATAAATGGGTCTTCCTTCTCCGGTTTTTCCCAAATCTTGCAACTCTACATTAGCAAATTCTTTAGCTAATTTCCTACTCGAATTATCCAGTTCAGAAATAGTCATAAACTCTTTATAATCTGGAATTTGGCTTAGTATTTTACTAAGATCTATATTAATCACCCTATAAGTTTGAATTTAATATTCTAAATTTAATAATATAAATTTAATAGATTTTGCCTTTTTTCTAAATTATGATTAAAAAAAATTATGCTGATGTGGAAGAAAAACAAGCTACCTTAAGCGATGGAACGAAAGTAAATGGTGTAAAGGTTCGTTGGTTAATTGATGAGAATATTGGTGCTAGAAATTTTGCCATGAGACGATTTGAAATAGAAGTAGGGGGAAAAGTTCCCCTCCATAACCATGAACAAGATCATGAAATATATATCTTATCTGGAATTGGAAGATTTTATAATGATAAACAGCAAGAAAATAACGTTATGCATGGAGATGTTATTTACATCCCCCCAAATGAAAACCATGGAATAGATAATATAGGCAAAGATAACCTTATTTTTATTTGTTTAGTACCATATCTAAAAAATGGTTTATAAGAGATTTAGTCCTCTTTTTCACACTTTCCAATTCCAGTCACCAAATCATTTTCATACAATTTAATGACTCTAACACCTTTGGCAGTTCTATGAGTAATCCTTATTGAATCTACGGATACTCTTATCATTTGTCCTTGTTCTGTTCCTATTAAGAGATCCATGTGTTTAGCAATTTTTATAGCAATAACTTTATCATTCTTTTCTTTATTTAGTGTTATGTTTTTTACTCCTTTTGCGCCTCTTCCTGTTTTTCTGTATTCTTTTACATAAGTTCTTTGGCCATAGGCATTTTCAGTTATAGTTAAGATAATATCCTCATCTGAGACTAATAAGAAATCAATAACTTCATCACCTTCTCGTAAATCTGCTCCTTTAACACCCATCGATGTTCTCCCCAACTCTCTTAATTCAGACTCATCGAATCTAATAGCATACCCTAATTTCGTGGCGATGAATATATCTTGTAATTCATTTGAGAGTCTTTTAACACCTACCAATTCATCACCAGGTCTTATTTTTTGAGCTCTTACCCCTGTACTTCTAAATTTTGAAAATAGTTTTAGTGGAGTTTTCTTTATGATTCCATTCTTCGTTGTCATAATCAGCATTTCTGTTGTATCAAAGTTGTTTATAGGAATCATAGAGGATATTTTTTCATCAGTTTGGAGAGGAATAAAGTTGATAATTGGTTTTCCGCGCGCAGTACGTTTTTGTAAGGGTATATTATAACTTTTAATTGAATAAACTCTACCTTGAGAGGTAAAAACTAATATGGTATCATGAGTAGAGCATACAAACAGATCCGTAATGAAATCTTCTTCCCGGATAGTCATCCCTTTTTTACCACGTCCGCCCCTTCCTTGAATGCGATACTCTTCAACTGACATCCTTTTGATATACTGATTCTTTGTAAAAATAACAATTGTTGGTTCCTTTTTAATCAGATCTACCCTCTCAATGTCTCTAACAGAATCCTCACCACTAATTTCCATTTTTGACCTTCTATCATCGCCAGATTTTGCGCTCAGATCAGTTAATTCACTTTTTATTATATTTAATTGTAACTGCTCCTTGGCTAGAATTTTCTTGTATTCTGCGATACTTTCATTTAAAGATTTCTCCTCATCTACTAGCTTTTGCTTTTCTAAGTTAGTCAATCGAGATAATTGCATACTTAAAATTGCTTGGACTTGTATTTCACTTAAACTGTAGGCTTCCATTAATTTTATTTTTGCTTCTTTTGTATCTTTCGCTTTTTTAATTATACTTATAACGTTATCAATATCATTTAAAGCAATAAGAAGCCCTTCTACTCTATGAAGTCGATCTTCAGCTTTTCTAAGATCAAATTCAATTCTCCTTCTAATAATTAACAGACGGTGATCTATATATTCTTGAATAATTTCTTTTAAAGTAAGAATTTTAGGTTGTTTTCCATTATTTATCAACACTAAGTTTATTATATTAAAACTAGTAAACAACTTAGTTCGTTTAAATAAAACATTTTTAATTATAACTGGTTGAGCATTTTTAGTTAAATCTATAACTATTCGCATCCCATGCCTATCAGATTCATCCCGTAAATCTCTGATATCTTTAATAATGCCATCTTTTATTAATTTAGCAATAGATTCTATCAACAAAGATTTATTTACCAAATAGGGAATTTCTGTAATAATTAGGCTAGTTTTGTCACCTTTAACTTCAGTTTCAACAATCCCTCTAATATTAACATTACCGATTCCGGTAGTGTATGCATTATATATACCATTTGTATCTGAAATAATCCCGCCTGTAGGAAAATCAGGACCTTTAATAATTTCCATAAGTTCTAGAATGGATATTTCAGGATCGTCAATTGTGGCAATAATACCTTGGCAAATTTCATTTAAATTATGAGGAGGCATTGAAGTTGCCATCCCTACAGCAATTCCTTTTGTTCCATTTATTAATATATTAGGCAATTTTGCTGGTAGATAAACAGGTTCAACCTTAGTGTTATCAAAATTTGGGATGAATTCCACGGTTTCTTTATTTA
>JAEOTW010000065.1 GCA_016839655.1 Promethearchaeota archaeon
ATTGATTCTTGAAGCACATATCCAGTACCAGTTATGCCCCACATTATTTTTTTTGTCATAATTTTCACATTTTTATCCAATAAGAAGAATTAATAATTTAGGCAAAATAAATATTTAATGATAATATTCTCAAAATAATACACTTTAGATTTAATATGAATGATACAAAATATATTTACCTTGATAATGCTGCGACAACCCCAATGGACCCTAAGGTTATTGAAGAAGTTAATAAACACTTCAGAGAAACTTATGGCAATTCTTCCAGCTTACACTCCATAGGACAAAAAGCAGGGCAAATTTTATTAAAATCACGTGAAACTATTGCCTCATTAATTAATGCGGATAGAGACGATATTTTTTTTACCTCCTCAGGCACAGAAGCAGACAATATTGCAATTTTTGGAGTAACATCTAAAAACGCAAAAAATGGTAATCATATTATTACAACTTCAATTGAACATCATGCAGTAGAGAACCCCTATAAAGAATTAGAGAAAAATGGATTTAAGGTTACCTACTTACCAGTTGATAAATATGGTCTTATTGACACTAAAGGTTTAGAAAAAGCAATAACAAAAAAAACTCTACTAATTAGTATCATGTTTGCTAACAATGAGATTGGTACTATTGAACCAATAAAAGAGATTGGAGCAATAGCAAAAAAGCATGATACCATCTTTCATACAGATGCAGTACAAGCTTTTGGAAAAGTTCCAATTGATGTTAATGAGATGAATATTGATTTGTTATCTGCTTCTGCTCATAAACTGTATGGCCCTAAAGGAGTAGGGATGCTATACATTCGTAATAAGGGAGTAAGAGAAGGATGGGGAAAATATATTGGGCCTATTATGTATGGTGGAGGCCATGAGAGAGACATGAGACCAAGTACAGTAAATGTTCCTGGAATTGCTGGTTTTGCAAAGGCAGCGGAATTAGCTAAAGGAGAAATGGAGGAAGAAGCTCAAAGACAAATATATTTAAGAGACAAGATTATCAAAGAAGTCACAGAAAATATTGAGGATAGTAATCTTAATGGCCATCCAACTCAAAGATTACCTAATAATGTGAATTTAGGATTCAAATATATTGAGGGAGAATCTATCGTATTAGATTTAGATATGGAAGGAATTGGCACTTCTACAGGCTCAGCATGCTCATCTAAATCGCTAGATCCTAGTCATGTGCTTTTAGCGATAGGATTAAAACATGAAGATGCTCATGGTTCTTTAAGAGTATCTTTAGGAAGATTTACCACAGAGGAAGATGTAGATTATTTTTTAGAAAAGTTACCTGGTGTTATAGAAAGATTGAGAAAGATGTCACCCCTTAAAAGGGGAGTTAAATATATGTTTGATAAGAAGACTAAAGATCATCAACATTAATAAATTTTAAATTTTTAGCGATAGATTTCATCGGGAGGCTCTATTTCTGTTACAGTGTAATTTCCACTACTCCAAGAACTAATCTGACCAGACCAATTTGGAAATAGGCTTGATCTAGGTCGTAAATAGATCTTAACCCAATCATGTGGGGCTATTGTAGCGTGTCTTGCTAATTCCATCTCCCAATGTGTTGATCTGAAAAGATAATGTTCAACAACTAGGATTTGAGCCGCACTTCCAAGGTCATCCCATATCGTACTCTCATTGATTTTAAAATTTGTATGGTTAGTAGATAAATAATTAACAAATTCGTCTCTCATTGTTATAATTTCTGGAGTAATCTCTACCGTCCAATCTATTACTCGCACATATGCATAATTAATTTTGGAAAAATCTCCACTGGTGATATTAGCTTCAATTTCGATTACGGAATTGAGATGCGTAATATTTGGATATAAGAATACTTCTACAACCTTACTTAAGTGAGAATTATCCCATATTTCTAATTCCATGTCTATTGATGAATTAGCATGAACATGTAGGGATAAATTAGACATTAGATCATTGTTTTTAGTTTTTATATCTAAAAGCAACCAAGCAGTATGATTAGGGTATGATTTAATTTGATTTGGTATAAATTCAACCTGTAAATTTTCTTTCTTTTGATTCCAAGAATTTATAATAATTATAAGTGGAATAGAAGCAACAATAACGCTTATTCCTAATATTATTACTATTAAAAATTTTTTATTACGATTCATATACTTTTATCCATGAATTAATGCTAATATTGATAATGATAAATTTGCAGTAAAAATTAAAAATTTAGATAAATCAAATTATGTATATTAAATTAAATTAATCAGTCTTAGAGTATATCACTAATTAAATGGAACTTAAGGAATTTAAATTTTCAGACAAAACAATTTTAGTTGAACAGAAAGAGAAAGTTAGCTCCTCTTTTAAGATTAAATCATATAAAATTAAATTAAAATATATGCAGGATAATAAAATTCCTCAAAAGGACATTTCCGCTGTTCTTAACCATCTATTTTTTAAGGATAAACTTATCTCAATCAAAACAAAAAATTCAATTTCAAAAATAAAATATTCAAAAAATGATAGGATAATTATTATAATCACTCCAAATGGTAAAGATATAATTAGAAATCGAGATAAATTAGTAAGAAATTACGGTTGGTTCTTTTTTATTTCAGAGAATGAATTAGAGCAAAAAGCTTCTAAAAAAAGCAAGTCAAAAAAGAAAGTGGAGAAAAAACAAGAAATAACAATTAATAAAGAGGAATACCTTTTTGAAGATCTGAAAATCATTTTAAAACAAAAAAAGAATATGCGACCACTTTATAACACAAAAGAATATAGACATTATCTTAAATTAATTAAATCTGAAAATATTCAACAATTACCTATAAAAGAAGTACTTAATGATCTATTTTTCGAAAATGAACTGGTTCCAATAGAGGAAAAAAAGGGGATTAGGAAGATTAGTTATTATCAAGAAGATAAAACTATTGTCATTAAAGGTTTTCTAGCAGATGAGATGTATGAAAATCTAGAGAATCTTGTTAAAAAATATGGTTGGTACTTATATATTACAGGAGTTCCTGTAGGTGAAAGTGATATATCAAACGTCATAGACAAAATTAAAAAGAAATTTGGTATAGATTATTTTTCTAATCTCTCTTTATTGGAGAATCGAACTAAATCGAGCAATATTCGAGTTACAATTTATCCTATAATATTGAAACCAAACCATAATAGTCACATTTTAGGGTTGGGAAACTTGAATATTTTGTTAGACTGTGGACTTTCCGAAAAGGACGAAGAAAATGAGATAGAAGGTGATTTTAGATACATTGAGGAATATTTGCAGAATTTAACTAAATACATAATCGAAGCAGAAAAAGAAAGAAGAGAAATAGCTTCTGAAGATTTAGAAAATACTCCTCCTGAAAATATTCCTGAAAATCCTAAAATTGATGCAATTTTTCTCTCTCATAGTCATTTTGACCATGTTTCTGGATTGAAAGAATTAATTCGAATGTTTCCAAATATTCCTGTTTTATGCTCCCGTATAACATTAGATTTATATCTATTACGAGATTCGAGCTTTTTAAAACAAGAAAATCAGGAGAAGATTGAAGAAGAAGATTATCAAAACATTATAAAAAATGTGATTTATGTAGAAAATGGTACAAAGATAGAGTTTAAAGAAACTGATTGTTATTTATCTTTTTTTCATGCAGGCCATATGCCTGGAGCACTGATGATGCAAGCTAAAGTGAATGAATTTAAATTTTTATACACAGGAGATTATACTTATATTGACATTACTCCATTTGCAGGAACAAGAAGATTCCTTGAACAAATTTCCCGTCCAGTAGATTATCTGCTAATTGATGGTACTGCTGCTCAAGAAGACTTTGGAAATATATCAGATCAGTTTCATAGTTTAATTTTGTTTCTTGAACAAAAAGCAGAGTATGAAGATAATTCATTAATTGGAGCAGATCCTTCTAGTTTAGCAATTAGTTTCATGTTAATCTTTTGGCGCTATTTTAGAAAGCTTCAATTGAGACGTGGGTTTAAAAAACGTCCCAATATATACGTAGATATGATGGTGAGAAAAAATATCCAGGTAATTAATCATCGATATGAATATATCTATGGCCCAATTTCAAGATTAATAAAGGATAAAGCAAATCCTTTTAACAGCATTAAATTTAGATGGTTCGATTATTCTAATTTAGACTTTTTAAGAAAGAAAAATAATATTATCATTTCGCATCCACCAGATCTTTCTTATGGATTAATTCGGAATATTATAAATTCAGTAGGGCGCAGTCCTCACAATTTTGTTTTTCTTGCAGGATCAATTCATGAGTCCCCTGGTGCAGAATTACTTGAAGGTGCAGACGAAATCGAGTTTTCTGAGACATGGAAAATGCCATTTCGTGCTTTTTTGCTAAATACTTTTGCACCTCACATCAAAATAAAGCTTCATGCAGATAAAAATCAATTGAGAGAAATGATTAATAACTTAGAACCAAGAGAAGTCTGTTTTTTTCATCAATCTGCTAAAAAATTAACAGAAGTAGTGGATTATGTAAAAGAATTAGGTGTTGAAAAAGTTTCATTACCTATTAAAAGGAAGCTCTTAATATTGAATTAATGAAAGAACATTATAAAAACAATACGTAAAGCTTTTAGTTAAAGGCTACTTTTATTTCATAGAATTATATTAACAGCAAGGTGATTACAAATATACTCTGAAAAAGTAATGGAGCACTTTAAAAATCCACGAAATATGGGTGAAATGAAAGATGCTGATTCTATAGGAGAATTTGGAAATCCCATATGTGGCGATCTAATGTATATTTACATTAAGGTGAAAGAAATGAATGGACAAGAAATTATTAATGATATATCTTTTCAGACATTTGGATGTGCTGCTGCCATTGCCACATCATCGATGGTTACAGAGCTAGCAAAAGGAAAAACACTAGAAGAAGCTAGCAAAATCACACGTGATAATGTTGCTGATTCTCTGGACGGTCTACCCCCTATAAAACTGCATTGTAGCAATCTAGCCGCTGATGCATTACAGGATGCTATTAAAAAATATCTAGACAAAAAGAAATGAAATTCAGCCTTATATTTTATCAAAATTTTAAGTTTTAATTTGATACTGTAAGTAAAGCTTATATTTAACAATCCCCTAAAGAAATTATTTAATTTTTTAAAATTAGTTTAGTTGAAATAACAAACATGGCAATTATATATCATTTTGCAAATCCCAATATAATAAATATAATTCATTTATCAGCTTTTATGATTCTTACAATTGCAGGATATAATTTAAAGAAAAGAAATGAAGTTATTAAAAAACCAAATCTCTTTCTAATAAGTGGTATTATCGGAACGATATGGTTTATAATTTCTTTTTTAATTCCCGCATATATGTTTACTGCACCACCAACACCAGCAGAAATTCAATTTGCCTATAATTATAGTCTTGTTTGGCACAATATAGTTCCCTCATTAATTCTTGTTGGAATCTTTGGTATTATTAGCATTATTCTTGGATTAAAAAATAGAGAAAACGATGGTTTATGGTTATTGCTTTCAGGTATTCTGTTTATAACATCTATGTTTTTGGATCTTTTCTCTTTCCCAGGAATTATAATTTTTATTGGTATGATGATATCATCATGCTTTTATTTGTATTTTAGTATAAAGCTAAAAAATCCTTATCTCATTGCATTCAGTATTTTGTCTATGATATCCTTAACCCTCCCTTATACCCCTATTGCGGGCTTACTTTATATACCTATCTACTAATTGCTAACATTTCAAATATTATGAATTTTTCTAAACCTATTACGGATATAATTCAAGAGCGGACATCTCGTAGAACTTATTCTGGAAAACCACTTAGTAATAATATTAGAAAAAAAGTAATATCAATAATTGAAAACCATGATTTAAAAAGCCCGTTCAGTAAGGATGCTGGAAAAGTGAGATTCAAACTTGTTAGTGTGCCTGAATTTGAACCTAATGAAAGGAAGAAGTTAGGTACTTATGGGTTTATTAGGGGCGCTCAAGAATTTATAGTAGGTACAGTAGAGAAATCTCAATATGGTCGAGAACATTATGGGTATCTTATGGAAAGCATTATCTTAGCTGCAACTGATCTAGGCTTAGGCACATGTTGGTTGGGTGGTTTTTTCAATAGAAGTCTATTTTCAACTAAAATTAATCGTACACCTAATGAAATAGTACCTGCTATCACACCAATTGGATATCCAGTTCAAAGAACAACGAGAGAGAAACTTATTCGTTCATTTGCGAAAGCTGATAGTAGATTAGCTTGGGATCAATTATTTTTTGAAGGAGACCTTACACTTCCTATTGATAAGACTGATTTAGGGGTTCATTCAAAATTACTTGAGATGGTTCAATTTGGTCCGTCTGCAGGAAATAAGCAACCCTGGAGGGTTATTAAAGCGGTTAATAGCAATACATTTCATTTTTATACTATTAATCCTAAGGATGGGAGATTCATGAAATATAGTAAATTTAGACCTTTAGATATCGGAATCGCGGTGAATCATTTTGATTTTACCGCTAAAGAGTTAGGCATTGAAGGGAATTGGGTTTTTGAAAATCCTCAAATTCCAGGAACAGAGGATTTACTATATAAAATTACTTGGAATGAGATTTGATATAACAAATATTTGAGATTTTATGGTTTATAGAAATCGAGTTGAAATGAATTAAATTATAAATCGAATATTATCTCTTTATTTATTTTACAATCAAAACTTAAAAATGGTTTTCAAATTATAAACACAATTTATAATAACAGAGCTTTGTAATTATTCAGTAGATAAAGAGGTGAATTTTACATAAAATGGAGTCTACTGAAAAAGTAAAGATTAAACTTAGTGGCATGACATGTGCGAATTGTGCGTATAAAATTGAATCTAAGCTAAAAGGTTTAGATGGAGTAAATAGTTCTGTAGTTAATTTTGCGAATGAAGAAGCAACTGTTGAATTTAATCCTGATACAACTAATTATTATGATTTTAACAAAGCAATTCGAGATTTAGGATATAAGTCATCATTAGCAAAAATTGATCTCAAAGTAGTTGATACTCTAACTGAAGAACAATTTAATGATTTTAGCAATCAAGTAGAATTGCTTGAAGGAATTCATGAAGTGAGAGGAAATTTCAAAGCAAATAAGTTATTCATCGAATTTAACGAATTAAAGTTGGATGAAAATAAAATTTTTTCAAATGTAAAGAAACTTGGTTATAGAATTGAGAAAGTAGCAGGGATTATGGATAAAGAAGTCGAAAAGCACAAAAAAGAAATGAGATATCGACTCCAAATTCTTATCATATCGTTAGCTTTTACACTTATCATCACTCCTATTAGTTGGTTTTTGGTAGAATCTTATATACGAAATTTAACATTATTTTTCCTTGCTATCGGTAATTATTCAATAGCAGGGTCTTTCTTCTTAATAGGCGCTTTTAAATCTTTAAAAAATAAATCCGCGAATATGGATGTATTAGTAGCTTTAGGAACAACTACAGCATTAGTTTATTCGATTTTGACAACATTTCTAATAGATGGTAAGACTTTTTATGAAGCAATGAGTATGATTTTATCCTTTTTACTTATAGGAAAATATTTTGAACATAAAACTAAAGGTCAAACTTCTGAAGCAATAAAAAAATTAATAGGATTACAACCAAAAACAGCAACTTTACTAAAAGATAATGAAGAAATTGAAATCCCAATTGAAGAAATAGAAGTAGGCGATATTTTAATAGTAAGACCAGGTGAAAAAATTCCAGTAGATGGGAAAGTAATTAAAGGAAAAACAAAGATTGATGAATCGATGATTACGGGTGAAAGTAAATTTGTAAAAAAACTAATTGATGAAGAAGTTATCGGAGCAACGGTTAATCAGACCGGTTTGATAAATATTGTAGCTGAAAAAGTTGGGAAAGATACTTTATTATTTCAAATAATCGATTTCGTTAAAGAAGCCCAAAGCAAAAAACCTGCTAAACAAAAATTAGCTGATAAAGTAAGTAACTATTTTGTGCCTATTGTTGTTTTAATAGCTATAGGTGCGTTCTTATATTGGTATTTAATTGCTCAAATTGGTTTAGAGTTATCTTTATTAGTTTTTACCTCAATAGTAGTTATTTCTTGTCCATGTGCTTTAGGATTGGCAATCCCTACAGCAGTTATGGTAGGAACGGGTAAAGGAGCAGAAAATGGGATTTTATTAAAAGGGGGAGATTCTTTAGAAGCAATAAATACAATAAATACAATAGTATTTGATAAAACAGGAACCTTAACTGTAGGAAAACCAAAAGTTTCAGTAATTTTTTCAGAAAAGGAGTTGGAACAACAAGGATATAACGAGAATGAACTGTTATATTACGCTGGAAGCGCAGAAATGGGATCTGAACATCCTCTTGGGCAAGCTATAATTGAAGAAGCTAATCAAAGAAATTTGAAGCTCAATACACCTACTGATTTTGAAGCTATTCCTGGTAAGGGAATAATAACATCTATAGACGATAAAAAAGTCTTAATAGGAAATGAAAAATTAATGTCAGAAAACCAGATTTCACTTAATACTTACAACGATAAATATAATGAATTTCAAGACAAAGGAATTACAACCATATTAATAGCTATAGATAAAAAAGTTAGGGGAATTATTGGAATATCAGATAAAATTAAAGATCAAGCTTTATATGCACTGGATAAATTACGTGAAAAAGGATTAGATATTTACATGATTACAGGGGATAATAAACAAACAGCTCTAATTATAGGAAAGAAGTTAAAAATAGAAGAAGAATATATCCTTGCAGAAGTTTTACCTAATGACAAGGCAATAACAATCAAAAAATTGCAAGATTCTGACGACCATAAAATAGTAGGTATGGTTGGAGATGGTATTAATGATGCTCCTGCCTTAGCACAGGCTGATGTAGGAATTGCTATTGGTTCAGGAACCGATATTGCGATTGAGACTGCTGCTATTGTATTGATGAGGGGAGATTTAAGAAATGTCGTTTCTGCTATAAATTTATCAAAAAAAACTTATAAAAAAATGATCACCAACCTTTTCTGGGCATTTATTTATAACCTTATCGGAATTCCAATTGCTGCTGGAATTCTTTACTATGCAACAGGATTTTTTTTACCACCATATTTGGCAGCTGTCTTTATGGCAACAAGCTCTGTTTCTGTTGTAGCAAATGCCTTATTCTTAAAACGTTATGAACCAAAAACACCACAGCAATTAGAAGAGGAAAAGTTATTACTTTCTAAAGAAAAAGTTGTAGATCCTGTTTGTGGTATGGAGATCGATCCTAGACGTGCGATCGAATATGAATACCAAAATAAAGTATATCACTTTTGTAATCCAAATTGTGAAGCTCACTTCAAAAGGGATCCTGAAAGATTTAAAAATTATGATGCGATGGATCCAAAATTAATGCAAATGAAAAGTTCAAATATAAATGAGAAAGAAGAAATAAACCAAATTATGCAAAATAAAGAGGATGATAAAAAAATGGGTAAATTAAAATGTATAGAATGTGGAGAAGAACAAGAACTCCCAATGCATTGTGGACAACCAATGCATAAAGAAGGAGATCAATTAGTCTGCTGGATGGGGGCATCTTGTGGGGCTCAACCAATCCCAGAGCATCATGGCAAACCTATGGAAGTAATTGAATGATAAAGGTGATTTCAGAAATGGGACTATATAAGTGTGCAGGATGTGGTAAAGTAATAGATACCATTCCTAAATGTTGCTCAGAAGATATGATTTACAATCAAGAGAAAAATCGATTTGAATGCAATATGGGAGCAGAATGCGGATATCTACCTTTAAATGAATTGAAATGCGAGGAGTGTTGTAAAATTAATTAACTTTTATTATTTTTATTTTGGATTTTAATCCATATTTCTAGAAATATAAAGACTATCAGACCAATAAGGCAAATAATTGTTGCTATTATAAATGCCATCTGATAAGCAAAAACCTCGCCAGCTCCTTCTCTAATTAAAATAACAATTATAGGTCCTGAGATTAAAGTACCTGCAATACCCCACGATAAGAAAAAAGTAGCATTATAGACTGCAAATAATTTTGCACGAATTCTTGACGGTATTAAAAAGGAGGCAATGGCATATGAAGATGCATAAATTAGGACCTCAGCAGCTCCAATTAAAAAACTTCCAATAAAGATAATAGGTAAAAGTGATGTTATAGCTGTTATTATCAAAGCAATAATCCCTATAGACGTTCCAACAATTAGGGTTCTTGAATGCCCAAATTTTTTACTTAAATACCCCGCTATGAACCCTATTATCAATGTTGCGATTGAACGAGAATTTGTAATAAAACTAATCATTATGGGATCCGCTTCAAATGCGGTACTAAGATATGGAGAATATTGGATTGCAATGGAATTTCTGCCAAAATTAATCGCTGCAAGGGCAATTATAAAAATTATAAAAATCAAAATACTCTTTTGGTTATTATTATTCTCCACTTCTAAAAATTGTTCTTTTTCCTTATCTTCTTTAATAATACCTCCCTCAGGACTAAATAAAAGCATTGGTATTGTGGATATAAACATAAAAGAGGAAGCTACAAAAAATAACGGTCCATTTCTAAATCCATAACCTCCATTATATAATACCCCGCCAATAAAAATTCCAACCATTCTACCCATACCTCCTAAACCAGTTAATCGTCCCATTATCTTACTCCTTTTTTCAGAAGGATACAAATCACTAATTAATGCAGTCCATCCAATATTTGACATAGACCAAAACATTTCTACAAAACTAAACCCTATAATAATAACATATCCTGAAATATACAGGGAGTTAAAACTAAACAGAAAATGAATCCCCCAAACTACTAAAGTTCCTGTACCTGCCAAAATTTCACCTAATACAATTAGAGTCCTACGACGTTGAATTTTATCACTAATTGGTCCCCATACAAAATTTTGAAAAATAATACTCATAATCATTGGCAGTGTTGCGTACAGAGTAGCTTCAAAATTTGATAAATTCAAAAATTCGATCATATATAATGATAAATAAGTATAAAAAAGCCCTCTTCTAAACATAGCAAGTATTTGAAAAGAGGATAACCCTGAAAAGATCCTTGCTGGTGTTCTCGTGAGTTTAAGTATTGACAATCTTGTCATTTAGCACATTTAGATATATTTTTAATTTATTGAAAGTACGGTCTTTTCTAAAATTAACTAATCGTTAATGATAAAATTCAGTAAATCTTTGTATATCCTGAAAATATTCTAAAAGAATAAATTTTAAAAGAATGCATACGATTAGAAAAATCTGTATATTAAATCTCTGGAAATACTTCTTTCCATTTATTTAATTGTTTCAAAAACTTTTGCGTATCTGGAATTTGATTTAATTGTTCAACATATAGTGGATAATATTTATATAAGTTATTTAGTAAATCTATCCACGATCTTTGTTCATCTGTTTTATCAGCAATCTCTTTCTTCAATTGAAAGAGTGCTCTTTTTTCTTTCTTTGCCTTAAGTGCTTTCGAAAAGTTTTTGACAATAGAAATTCTAAAATTGGTATATTCTTCAGGCCTGAAATTTGCCAATGCATAACACATTTCTTCATCAGCAATAGGAAAGAAAATTATTTTTTTGTCTTCAGGTTCATCAGGATTATCAATTAGGGTTATTTCTATATCTTCATTACTCAATTTCTCTAAGATGGGATAAAGTTCTCCGGGATTTATCTTTAATCGCTTTTCAATTTCTCCAGAAATTACAGAAAAAGGAAAAGATATTTCATTTACCTTTTCTGGGTTTTCAATTCGATACATAGATTCTTTTCTTACTAATTTTTTGATTTGATCTGATGAACTCTCAATCAGTCTCGCCTCAGTAAAGGTTATTTGAGTCTCCTTTAATTTTTGCTGTCGAATTTCTTTATCTTTCTCTTTTTTTGTATAATTAGCTGTGAGTGAAGAAATAAAACCTTCAGTAGGTTTATCAGTATCTTCACCTGTACTCAATCTACTAGTTTTACTTCTCTTTTCTAAAGCTGTTTCAAATAATCTCTCACTTAGATATTTCCTAGCTTTTTGTTGAGCCACTTCTTTCTTTTCAAAACGCTCTGTCACAGATACAAAATCAATCATTTTTATTGGTTTTCCATTATCTTTCTTTTCTACTGTTATCAATATGTCCATATCTTTCTTTGCCAATTGATCTAAGAGAGTATATATATTATTCTTTGATAATTGAGTCGCTTTTATTAATTCTCTTTCAATGATTTCGATAGGAAAAGCTTCACCTCTTCTGATATACTCTCCTCGTATTATTTTATAAACACGATCCATGCTTCTTTCCTCTTCTGTGACTGTTTCCTTTTGTAACCTCATAAACATTGATGTTTCTTGAGGTTTAAGGTAATAGATCAATAATGTAGATCCCAAGAAGAAGATCATTAGAACAGAAATTATATATTTATCAGCCATTAAAAAAATTCCAATATCGGAAATTACCTGATTAGGTACTTGGACATTAGGAGAGAGAGTAAAACGTGTTAATGTTTGAGAAAATACACAAGCTAAGCAAAGCAATATCAAACCATCTTTTTTGAAAAAAAGAATTTGCCATCCAAGACTTCTACCAAGCTTCCGAACAATTCTATATAAGAAATATATAGAAATAATGAATTCAAAAATAAATACATATGACACCGCTGAACCAGTTGCCCCAAGCGTCGATTGAAAAGCATCTATAGTAGGATCTTGGAGCATCATATAGATACTTATTTGCATAATTTGAAAGAAAAAGATAAAAAAAACTATCAAAGAAAAAGTAAAATTATCAAATGTTCCTGCTCTTTTAGTTTCTGCTCGACTTCTGGAAAATACATATTCAAAAATGATGAAAATTAATGTCATCACTAAACTGAAGTATATTAAGGGCATAACCTGGCGCATTTGAATATTAAACACCAAAACAGCATTACCTGGATCAACTGGACCAAAAATATCTAAAGATAACCATACTAAGAGACTCCTGTAAAACAATGATATCACAACAAGGACTCCTAATATAAAAAATGGAACTATCATCGCAAAGAAACGTCTTGGGATAGAATATTTTTTAATAAACCTTGCTTCTATTTTTGTTGCAAATTTTCTTGAATAAATATAAAACCGACTACTTAACAAAACCAACCATATCATTGATAATGTTAGAAGATATGTTAGAAAGTTGAGACTTGTGCCAATATATAGAAAAAACATATAGAATAAAGCAATTAGACCACAGTATAATACAATTTGCTTAATAATTGATTTTTCCTCGAAAATAAATATTCTTACTTTATCAATACTAAATAAAAAGGATAATACCAAAAATAGAGCTATAATAGTGTTAGAAAACGCAAATGGATTCCCAAGCATTAGATATTGAATCCATCTACTTTCTGGAACATTAATGGCTATAATTAAGATTAGTGAATAAAATATAAAAAGGCCATAAATCCCCCAAAATTTTTTGTCAAATGAATAAGATTTTGGCTCTTTACCATCACCATAGACTTCTTGATGTATAATTTTATCATAAAAACTAGTTTTAGCTTTTGACTTTAAAGTACTAATCTTCACCCTCTGTCTTGAAACAAAGTCTTTGACCTTATATTTTACCCCTAATTTCCCCGGTTTTGATATTTTGGGTAATTTTAATGGTTTAAATTTATCTTTTTTTACTTTAGTTTCTGTTTTATCTTCAGACGCATTTGACTTTTTTGAAGAATTAGAATTCGATTGCTTACCAGACATTATATAAATAAATCATTTTTTTTCTAATAAACCTAATTATAATATATAAATAAAGTTAAGAGAAATTACATCAAGAAACAGATAAGAAATATTAATGTAAATTTTAAAAACTTTCAAATATAACAAATAAATATAGTTATATCATTATTATATTATGAAAATGGATATAAATAAAACCGATAACAGAGAATCACTTATCCAGTTAGTTAGAAAGGCAATTGAGTTACTCTGTGAGAAAAATATATCTAGTGTTGTTATCCTCTCATCTTATAAAATAAATAGTGTATTAAGAGAATCTTTTGGTGTCGATATTAAAGTGGATAAAATAGGAAGAATATTAAGCAAAGTGGCTAAGTTAAATGAATTAAAGAGATTAAATACAAATATTCCTAAATACAGATTACAAATATCTAACGTTTCAAAATTGGAATTCTTTTAAAATAAATTTTAGGTTAAATTCCTAAAATCAGTTATAATCTTTTGCAATTTATCAAGTAAAATTCGTATTTCTGAGTAGTTATTTTTGAATGGATCTAATTCACCACTCAATTTTTCAACTTTTTCATTAATAATAGTCTGTAACGGATTCATTGATGTTTCAATTTTCTTTTCAATATCTTGAGTGAATTTCTTTGTCTGATTATTAATTTCAGTAAGATGATAATTTAGGTTATCTATCATTTCTTCAATTTTATTATAGATTTGGGTCGTTTCCTCCAATTTAGAATTTGTTGAGTTAGCTGAATCCTCGATTTCAGATTCTATATTTTTTATTTTATTTTCAATAAGATTTTTTAAATTATCAACAAGCATATGTTTAGCTTCTTGAATAGCTTCAGTAACTTGTCTGTGATCTTCAATTCTAGTATCAACATACTTAGAAACTTTATTTTTAAAATCGTATACTTTTTCATTCAAGGTTCTTTTAAACCACCCGCTTACTTTTAAGAGTCCTGCCAAAACCGCCTGTTTCATCTTGTCTACTGCATTAGCAATGTATTCTGTACCACGTGAACTTCCTTGTTCTAATTCATTTATCCAATTTCCAAATTGATGTTGAAATGTATTAACAAATACCTCAGAGAATCTTTCTGATCCTTGCTTAAATCCAGAAATGACAGAATTTATCTCAGGATATTTCTCTATCTCTTCTTCAATCTCTTCTTCCGTTTCAGAAATAGGGATTTCTTGTAGATCTGCTGGAATTGTTTCAGCAATTTCTTTTACTTCTTTAATTAGGATAGGGCATTTTTTCTGAAAATCTTCCATAAATTTTTGAATCCATTTAAAATACTCTAAAGTAGAGGGAATTTCAATATCATATGAAATATTAGAAAATTTATCTTTATTCATATAATCGTCTAATCGAAAAATTTCAAATCCGAAATCTCCTCCTAATCCCATTAAGGTATGATCAAAGACTATACAGACTCCTTGAGGAACCTTTTCATTTTGAAAATATTGATGGTTTGCAATCGTAATATCTGTAAAGTCTAAACCCCAACCTGGTCTTGAAATATACCAACCAATTAGTGATTTTTTATATTGATTTTCAATCTTTTGGATTAATTCAATTTCATTTTTGGAAAAACCTACTGATACTGCTGTACCATGCATAACTGGAATTGCATTTTCTATGGTGAGTTTTCCATCTGGTGATTTAAAGTTACCTAAACAAACTCCCATAACTTCTTTACTTTTTTCTAATGCTGTACTCCCAAAACGTAGGACATGAGTTAACATATTTCTGAAAGCTTCTTTTTTGATTAAGACCTTCTCTTGAATAGGCTTATCATTAGTTATGTTTTCAGCCATTTTTCTTAATCTCCTCCCTTTTCATACTTATCTAATTTCTTTTGTAGTTCCTCATTCTGTTTTTTTAACTCTGTTATACTTTTTTGAAGAGTTTTATTTTCAACATCGAATGTATCAAGCTTATTCTGTATTGGGGTTTTTGAACTTTCTAAAAGTATTATTGCTGCTTTTAAATCTGAAAGGAAACTCTTTGAATCTTTACCAAGATTAATAAAATTTCCAATAATCTTGTTTAGGCTTTTATTATAAGATTCAGTTAATTCACTAAAATCTTCATTTAATATATCCAAAGTTGTATTTTCAATTGAGTCAATGCTATTTTTTAAATTTTCAATGATTTGAGTATTTTGTTCCAAGTTATTAGAAGCTTTTAAACCTTTATTATTAATCTCTGTTAATTTATCTATATTCTCACTAATATTATTCAACAGTTTAAGCATTAATCCCTTTATTTGTTGTTCAAATAATATGTTAAATTGTTCTTCAAGTTCTATTTTAATTTGATTAAATGAGCTTTTAAACAACTCTTGATTAGAGTCAAATTCTTCAAATTTATCATCGACATACATTTCTAATTCATTTAATTTCTCCCCCAATGAAAATTTAAAATCTTTTTGTAAACCTGAAATACCACTACTGAGGGCTTCTTTTATTTTAATTATATCATTTCTCATTTGGAGATTATTTTCTACAGTATTTCTAATCAGATTATCACTCCAATTATTTAGAATTGAGAATAATGGTTTAAAGGATAATTCTAAAAATTCCATTAGCCCATTTTTTAGCGTATCAATAATTAATAAGGTGTTAAATTCTGGTTTTTCAGCAAAAAGTTGACTTTCACTAGGAAATGTAATATCTCCAAATATGTCAGGCATTTCATTAATTTCTAAAATAGGTGGCTCTTTAGAGTGAACAGAATTAATTAATTCTATTAATTTTAGATAATATTCAATACTATCAGGAGAATCTACAATTGCTTTTACTTCATGATAACCTGACATTTGACCTTTATTGGGATTATCCAATCTAAATGTACGAAAACCTAAATCTCCAGGTTTTTCTAAGAAGGTATGATCAAAAACGATCCCTATTGCACTTGGGAATGGAGTTTGCCAACCAAGTTGGTTTCTAATATCTGTTGAAGAAAAGAATATATCAAGTCCAGGATGAGAATGATACCATCCACAGCTAAACCAACCTTTTTCTGCATAATTTTCATCAACTGTACTGAATGTTATATAATCTTCTGGAGCAAAAGCAACCTCTATTGCTCCACCATGAGAAATAGGAACAACATCCTCGATTATAATATCCAATATTCCCTTTTTATCAGGTTCACCTTCTATATGACCAATAAGAATACCCATTACTTCTTTAAATTGCCTTCGATCTCTTGCTTTATTACCAAACCGGAGAACATGAAGGAGCATTTTATAATAAGCATCGGGTTTAATAATTATACTTTTCTCAGAGGGCAAAATCAATCACAAATTTAATAGATTTAGATATAATTAATTAATAATATATATATAGTTTATTTATTTGCTAAAATATTTAGCTTAACCCCTTTTTATTAAATAGCAGATTAAAAAATCAGAATAAAAAGATTATTCAAGATTAAATTAGTGGGGCAATGGCTTCCCACAGTAAGGACAAAAACGGAATGCTAAATCCTTCCCACAAAAAGGGCAAAAATCTCCTTCTGAACCCATTTGTGCATGTTCTGTGGCACCTTCTTTGGGAATAGAGGGTAATTGTCTTGTTGTTTTAAGTGTTGAAGCTGAATCTTGAGCTTCTGCTTTTCGTGCAGCTAATGTAGCTTTAAAAGCTTGTCGTTTCTCTTCTTCAATTTCAGTTTGAGTTTTAGATCCTTCTGATTTTACCCATCCTTGAACTTGAGTTCTTTTTAATTCACTTTCAGGAACACCCATTAATTCAACTTCTTTAGCTTCTGTCACTGTGGGTTTCATCTTCTTTTCTTCTTTATTCTTAATTGCTTGTTTGACTAGAGCTTGAGTTGTTTTCATAATTTGATGTGGATTAATATTCGGAATGGCTACAGTTCTGAGTACCCATCCTACAATAATATTTTGATTTGGAAAATCTCCTTGGACATCTTCATCCTTGAAAACATAAGAATCAATTACATCTTTTCCTTTTAATAGACGTACTGCCCATTTATCATTAATCTCCCCTAATTGTATCCTATAACTCGTTCCTGCTACACCAAGCTGGGAAGAAAGGGGCATAAAGCCAATTTCGGCCAATTTAATTCACTTTTTCAAAATTTTTTATATGATTTGAGTAATATTATAATGATGAATTATCAATTTAAATTATTACTTATTTAAGGTAAAAATTAGTTTTAAGATTAAAAAATCTTATTAGAGTGGAAACTTGAAACATCAATAAATTATCAAATTCCGCAGTTTATTTTTTGTGATTAAAAACACATAAATAACAAAATTTGTATTAATTTGTAAAAAAACTATTTCTAAATTAAATTGAGAATTTAAAATGACTGTTATTATTCCAAAAAACGTTTTTTTAACCTTAGTAGCTGCTTCTGTAAGATTTGGTAATGCTCGTATTCCCAAGGATGACTGGTTAGAAGTTAGCGGTATTTTTACTGGTAAAAATGATGGTGATGATGTAATTATAACAGAAGCCTTCCCTATTATGCATCAAGAATTAGATAAAGACGCTGTGATTGATCAATATAAATGGACAGATGAAGATTATGAAGCGACTTATATCATTGATGAACTAGCGTTCTCAAAGGATCCTCCTGAGTTTGTGGTTGGATGGTGGCATTCACATCCAGGATTTAAAGTAATGATGAGCCATATCGACATACGGACAACTCTATCTTATCAACAAAACAACCCTTTAGCAGTATCTCTCGTTTTTAACCCAATAAGATTAATACGTCAAATTGAAGTAGCTGATAAAAAGGGAGATCCAGATAAACAATTAAAAAATGATCCCGGTTTTAAAATATTCAGATTAGATGATATAAATCGAGGAGTGGAAGCATCATACCACACGGTAGATTTTAAAATTGACGGATATGATAGTATGGAGCAATTAGTTACTTTAACTCAAAAATTCATCATAGATATTACAAGCTTTTTCCCAAGAAGTAATGTGCCAGAGACTTATGAAAAATTTGTTGATAATAAAATTAATGAATTCAATTCTTTGTTTATGGGAACAGAAGAATATTTGACGACATTAACTCATCGTGGTGAAAAGAAAAGGATTCCTGAAGTTTTAAAAACCCAAACCCAAGATATCCGCAAGTTTGTAGCAGAAACTTATGCTAAAATCGAAAACATTAAAGAATTTATGAATTATTTAGAATTTAAAGAAAGGGAAACTATAACTTCTAAGGTTGAGAGCATATTACACAAATGGGATGAACTTGTTGCGGGGTTAGATAAAAAATTAAAAGCCCTCTCAAAGAAATTCTAGTTAATATAATAATTTTCATCTTATTTTTAATTTTGATATATTTTTATGTGATTACGCTTTTTGTTGCTTAAGTATGCGTTTGTTTAAAATATAGATAATATAAAATTTATAGAATAGGATTATAAAAATGAAAAAAATTAACTTTCCTTTTACTGCAATACTCGGACAAGATAAAATGAAAATGGGTTTAGTTTTAAATGTTATTGACCCTCAAATTGGGGGGATATTGTTAACCGGGCAACAAGGTACTGGAAAAAGTACTGCTGTAAGGTCACTCGTAGAATTAATGCCACAAATCGAAATTATTAAGGGCTGTGAATTTTCTTGCGACCCGAATTCAGATATTGATAATTTATGCCAAAACTGTATTGATAAAAAAGAAAACCGAAAAATTGATACAGAATTTCGAGATATGTTACTGGTTAATCTCCCTTTAGGCGTGACAGAAGATATGGTTTGTGGAAGTTTATCTATTGATAAGGTTTTAACAGAAGGAATTAGAGCTTTGCACCCAGGGTTGTTGGCAAAAGCAAATCGTGGGATTCTATACGTAGATGAAATAAATCTACTTCAAGATCATATTGTTGATGTTTTATTGGATTCTGCTGCTTCAGGAGTAAATATTATTGAGAGAGAAGGTATCTCTGTATCTCATCCCTCTAGATTTGTATTAGTAGGCTCAATGAATCCTGAAGAAGGTGATTTAAGACCTCAAATTGCTGATCGTCTTGGATTAGAGGTAACTATAAAAGCCCCTCGAGATTCAGAATTACGAGCAGAAATAACTAAAAGAGTAATTGAATTCGATGATAATCCGAAAGAATTCATTAAAAATTATGATACTGAACAGGAAAAATTAAGAGACAAAATAATTAATGCCCGTAAAATTCTAAAAGAAGTTAAAATTCCCAGCTCTGTTTATGAATTTGTATCTAAAATTGTGAATGAGTTGGAGATATTTTCACAAAGAGCGGATATAACTTTTATAAGATGTGCTAGAGCCCATGCTGCCTTAAATAATAGAACCACTATAGTAGAGGACGATTTAAATGTTGCTATGGATTTAGTATTTGAACATAGAATCCAATCACTTCATTATGAACTAACACCTAAAGAAATAAAAGCCAAGATTGCTGAAGTTTATGGAAAAATAAAAGAAGCTTACGAAAACACAGAGATCCTATTACCAAATAAAGAAACAGAGGGGCCTTTAAAACATACTGATGAGCCTCAAAATGAATTTAAGCGTCAATCTGTTGATCCAGAAAAAGTAGATATTCCGGAATCTAAAGAACAAAAATTACCCCCTCCTAAATATCCAGATGACCAACCAAGAAATCCTCGACCTGCAGGAGGATGGAAAGTAAAAAATATTCCTTTTAATGAGGATCTCAAATTCTTCGAAACAAAAAATGTATCATTACCATTTGTTTATAAAATGGAAAAAAAAATGACATCAATTTTAGATAATATAAGAAGAGAACGAAAAATATCTGATTATGGAGGAAGAGGAATTGGTAGAAGAATCAAAATATCCTCCTCTCAAAAAGGACGATATATTTCATATAGAACTCCAGTACGAGATGAACCGAAAAGTATTGCTTTAGATGCCACTATTAGAAATTATCTGAAAAATTCTGTATATAATCAAACTGAAATTGATTTTCCTATACATTTCAACAAGTATGATTTAATGGATAAAATTTATGAATATCGAGCACCTCTAGCTCTCTTTTTTGTATTAGATAGTTCAGCATCTATGTTTTATGTGATAAAACAAATGACAGATGTAATTTTATCACTTCATAGAGAAGGTTATAGAAAAAGAGATAAAATTTCTTTAATAGTTTTTCGAGGTAAAGAATCAGTGGTTCTACAAAAACCAACGGTTAATTTTCAAATGGCTATTAGGAAATTAAAGAAACTAGAAGGGAAAAGCTATACACCAATGGCCTCCGCGTTAAAAAAAGTCTCTGAGTTAATAAAAACAGAAAAATTAAAGGATAGAAATATTATTCCCATAGTTTTTATTTGCAGCGATTGCGGAGCGAATATCTCTGTAAAATATCCTGATTTAATAGCTCAAATAGAGACTGATTATACTTTGATAACAAAAGAATTGCAGGAATTAACAAAAAAATTATCAAAACAAAACATTCATCTCGTCGTACTTGAACCGAAAAAATCTTATGCCACACATGCACTTGGAGTACATACCTATTCTGCTGAACAAATTAAAAGGAATTTTAAAAAATATGGCAATGCTCAAATCTATAAATTCGACAAGTACAACCCTTCTTCTTTAGTTTTAGAATTAAAGAAGATTTTGTAGACAAACAAAATTTCAATAATTTTTACTTATTTATATTGGATAATGGTTGATATTACAAAATCAATTCTCGTCGTTGGATTTAATACACGTCCTTTAGTTTATTCTCTAAATAAAGCAGGGTATGATGTATTTGCAATTGATTTTTTTGGAGACTTGGATCTATTTCCCTCTGTCCAAGAATCTATAATCGTAATGAGAGAGTTAAAACGTGATTATAATTCACTAAAAAATAATTATAGTAAACACTTAGCTCAATTTGCACTTAAATTATATAAAAAACATCATGAGATACAGTTTTTGTTAATTGGAAGTGGTTTAGATGATGCTTATGAAGATAGAAAACTCATTATAGAAGAAGTTAAAAAATTTAGGACTATTAGTGTTAATAATGATTTAGAAGTTGTAAAAAAATCAAGAGATATTGAATCAATTTATGAATTAATGAAATCCAATGGTTATAAAACATCCTTTTATTATTCTTTAGAAAATTTTAATATCAACGAATTTGGTTTGAAATTCCCCTTTATTTTAAAGAAGAAAAGAAGCGCTGGGGGTTTAAATGTTGTAAAAATTGAAAAAAAAAAGAACTTTATATCCCAGATTCAGAATTTGGAAGAAAAAAATTACCCCAAATCAGAATGGCTAATTCAGGAATATATTAAGGGAATTCCTGTTAGTTGTACTGTGATATCAAATGGAGAAGAATGTGAAATCATTTCTATCAATAAGCAAATTATCGGTGAACAATTCCTCAATTCTCCAAGGGAATTTATGTATTGTGGGAATATTGTGCCTGCTGGGTTATTGAAAAAGGAAGAAGCAATAATTTCTGAACTTTCATTATTTTTATCAAAAAAATTAGATTTACGAGGAATTAATGGATTTGATTTTGTGTTAAAAGATCATTATCCTTATTTGATGGAGTGTAATCCAAGAATTCCAGGCTCAATTAGAGCTTCTGAGTCTGTTCTAAGTCTAAATCTTTTAGAACTACACATTGAAAGTTTTATGCCGAAAAAGTGGGACAATATTAAAAAAATAATCAATTCTGCTAAACCAAAAGGTTTTGCTACAAAACTCATCTATTTTGCACCAAAGAACATTGATAAAAACCTTTTACCAGAAATCAATAAACTAAGATTTATTCACGATAAATCAGAACCATTTAATAATATTTTAAAAGGTGAACCTTTATGTACTATATTATATAAAGGAAAAAGCCTTTCTGAATCTTATTTGGGAGCATTAGAGATTGTAAGTAAAATAAATAAAATAATTGGATAACGCCTACAATAGGTATAGGATTACTACATATTTTGTTAGCACGATATAATATTCGCGAACTTTTTCCCCCTATAGTTAGAATTTCATAAAATCTTTTAATAATGTTTCTGATCTGAAATCATGAGTTTAATAATAATGCTAGCTTATTTGTTTTCTCCTTTTATTAGATTAATCATTTTGATTAAAAGGATTTTATCTCCCTACATTAGTCATTTTCACTCATTAGAGTCATCTAATACTATTTTTAAACTAGGTTCATGGAATGATGATGCTCTTGTCCAAACGAAGTATGGTTTAATATCTGGTTTTTCAGATAAAGGATCTTGGTGCTGGAAGGGGATTCCATATGCAGATCCTCCAGTTGGTTCTCTTCGTTGGAAAGCACCTCTTGAGCCTTCCCCATGGATCGGAACTCGTAAAACAAAAAAGTTTGGGAATTCTGCAGCACAAGTTATGCCTTTTATAGGTCCAATTGGTTCAGAGGATTGTCTTTACCTTAATATTTGGCGACCTAAAACTCCAGAGACTGAATTACCAGTCTATTTATATATCCATGGAGGAGGAAATTCAATTGGTTCATCTGCGGAGGTTTCTTATTATGGTAACGCGATTGTTGAGAAATCTAACTTATTGTATATCTCAGTTAATTACCGTCTTGGAGCAATGGGTTGGTTTAGGCATCCTGCGGTGACAAGTTATGGTTCTTTTGAAGATAAAAGTGGGAATTTTGGTACTCTTGATCTGATAAAAGCCTTGGAATGGGTACGAGATAACATAGAAGCATTTGGAGGGGATCCTAATAATGTTACAATTGCAGGAGAATCTGGTGGTGCTTTTAACGTTCTCTCACTCCTTATTTCTCCACCTGCAAAAGGACTCTTCCATCAAGCTATCGCTGAAAGTGGATTATCTCTCATTTCTAGTACTAACACAGCAGAAGCTCAAAGTATTGATCTTCTTATTCAGCTCCTGATTAAGAATCGTAAAGCAAGGAATCAAGTAGAGGCTAGACAAATCCTAGATAACATGTCGGGAAAAGAGGTTGATGAGTATCTTCGTTCAAAATCTGCATTTAAAATCTTGAAATGTATTCCCAAAATGGATTTTGGAATGGCTGAATGGCGGGCTATCTTCACTGATGATACAGTAATACCAAAAGAAGGATATGCCATATTTTCAACTGGAGATTGGGCAAATAAAGTCCCATTGATTATCGGTTGCACTAAAGATGAATTGAAGCTATTTGGCAATTTTAGAAAAGACCCTCCCAAAAATACAAGAAAATATGATTTAGTTTGGGGTTATCGATCCTTACTATGGCGTGTAAGTGGTCTTGATTCCTTAGTATGTAAGATGATTTCAAAGACTAATGTACCCATTTATACTTACCGGTTTGATTGGGGAAGCCCCGATAAAGATGATATAAGTGTTATACCTAAAGTAATGGGACGAAACTTGGGTGCTCATCATGCTGCAGAAATTCCTTTCTTTTTAGGGATGGGTAGCAGTTCTATATTTATGCTGATAGGAAAAACACACACTAAGCGTAATCGACTTGGTCGGGAAAAATTAACAGATTTGTGTATGACTTATCTTGCCAATTTTGCGAGAACAGGAAATCCAAACAGAGAAGGTTTACCCTATTGGTATCCTTGGGATAATACTAAAGGAAAAGACAAAATTATTGTCCTTGATGCTGATAATCATGATTTAAGGATTTCCTATTTAAATGATATACTTACTGTGAAGAGCGTTATTGACATCATTAATTCTGAACTTAGAGAACCTGAATTAGGAACGATCCTCTCCTATCTTGATGAGTTTATACCATTTGGTGTAAAAGAATCTGAATTATAAAAAATTTTTTTCAAAGGTATTTTCATTGAAATCAGACACGGAATTTACCTTTTGGGATTATATTAAATCCATAGCCAAAAAAATATAAAAAATAATAATGATTATGGTGATCTTAATTCTGATTTTCTTAGTATCATAAATACAAGTGGTATTATCCACAGGAGTATCGAGAATAATAAAATCCATTCCCACAATGCTTCCATTGTAAATAAAAAAGCAAATAGCATACTGGGAGGACCAAATATTCCATATATTCCAAATAGTTTTGGTACTTTAGTATCATAAAATACGATAATCCAGCCTATGAAGAAAGCCCCTAATGCGAATCCTGTGAATGAGAAAAATGAGAACACATCATGATAAGTTGCGAAATCTAGTAAAGGAGCATTCCGATCTTCACTAAAAATCCCAACAAAAATATAACCTATGTTTCCCATTAAACTAAAGAAAAATGCATTGCTCCCTAGTCTAAATCTCAGGCGTGAAAAATGTTGTTCTCCTAAATTTTTCCTTTTTGGTAACGGGGCAAATAAGTTTTCTATATAAAAAGTTAAAGGTATAGTCATGATTCCCGCGAATATACATGCGATATCAAAAATAATTGGAACAGGAGTATACCTACTTCCCCCTAAATCTGAAATCATACGTGTCCAAATAGTATACCCATAGGTTCCCCATTCCGCTGCTATGATAACCGCAATTAGAAGAAGCGAAAGATAAATTGTTATTACGATAATTGAACTTTTCTTGATAAAGTTATAATTAGTGACTATATTGTAAAATTTAGCTCTTGCCTTATTTATAGATTGACGTATTGGCATAATAATTTACATACGTTATGTTTTTTTAATTCTATTAAAAAATAACTTCAATTTTATTGAATAAATAGAGAATTAGATTTAATTGAAAATTTATAAAAAAAAAAATTTGAAATAAATAAAACTACGTCGTAATAGCGTTATGTGATATTATTTCTTAATTTTCTATAATTTACAGTTAGAAATATCATAACAGAAATTCCTATTATAACCGATAATCCGAAATAACTCGGAATTTGTGGTCCTCCATCTGTTGGACAAGCACCAACACCTATGATAAGACATACTGAAGCAGAACCTCCTTGGTTACACGTAGCGGTTACTTTAACTTTGTCATTAGTGCCAGCTGTTATATTGTATGTATAATAAAAATTGTTCGCAGTTGGTTGGCTTGTATAAGTTTCAGTTATTACTA
>JAEOTW010000382.1 GCA_016839655.1 Promethearchaeota archaeon
AAAAATTCTATTTTAAATTGATAATACCTTTTTTTAAGAGAAGATTTTGGAAGAATTTAAACTTCTGCTAAAGACATAACCCGAGTTTTTGGCGAATTTTCTATTTTTTCGATATTTTCAAACTTACTTCTTTTTAAAAATAGATTCAAGTATTTTCGCTCGTAACTTGTTATATTTAGTGATTGTAGAAATTTAGGATGACGATAAATATTCCAATCAATACTCTGCATAGTACCATTGATATGATAGATCAGGTTATTAAAGAAGATGAGTATGAGAGTTTTCTATTATTTCGAACTAAAATAACAAATAAATTGTATTTCGTATAATTTAACTTAGTTCATTCTTTTTCTAGCGCAAGTAGTTAAGTTTTATTAATACCTTTTTTCGCTTTTGATCTGATAGATTTCAGCATAAAAATAAGTAAATGGTTGCCTGATAATGGAAAATTCGGATATTATTAATGTATTTCTCCACCCAAAATCTGTTGCTGTCATTGGAGCCTCAAAAAAGTTTGAGAAGGGAGGATTTCGAATCACAACAAACCTTATTTCTAATAATTTCAAAGGAAAAGTTTATCTTGTTAACCCAAACGCAGAAGGAAAACTATATGGTTTAAATTTCAACAAAAGTATTTTGGATATCGAAGAAGAAATAGATATTGCGATATTTTACGTTCCAAATCGCCTTATTCCTGACCTTTTAAATGAGTGCGTGGAAAAGGGGGTAAAGGGCGCGATTATTGAAGCATCGGGTTTCGAAGAAGTAGGTGATAAAGGGATGGAATTGAAAGAAAAACTCGTCGAAATAACACAAAATTTCACTAAGATTCGAATCGTCGGACCTAATTGTATGGGGCTTAGCACTTTTCATGGAGATAGCGATAGCGAGGAAAAAGAAGGATTTTTCTCCGGATTTGGCGTTTTTTCTACGTTTAAGAGGGGGAACATTGGCCTTATAAGCCAATCTGGTATGCTAAATGGAGGATATTTGATGCACATAATGACCCAATATCCAAACTTAGGATTTAGATATTCTTGTTCGGTTGGAAATAAAACAGATTTAAGCGAATTAGAATTTTTAGAATATATGATAAAGGACGATACGGTGAATGTTATTGCGATTTACTTAGAATCCTTTAAAGATCCAAGAAAATTTATTGAATTGTGTAAAAAAGCCAAACTCATGCCAAACAAAACGATACTTTTGCTCAGAGGTGGGGTTACCAGCCAAGGTCAAAAAGCTACTCGTAGTCATACCGGTTCTTTAGCAGAAAACGCGAGATTAATCAACGGAATCATTAAACAATCAGGAGTAATTCAAGTAAGCAGTTTTTACGAATTATTTCAATATGCTCGCTCGTTCTCAATCATGCATAAAACAGGAAAAAAGTTCCCTAAAAAAGGTAATGTTTCGTTTGTAGCAGGTTCAGGAGGCGCTGGAACAATTATTGCCGATCTTACAATGAAATACGGTTTGAAACTTCCCATCCTAGAGGATAAAACATATAGCGTTCTTGTTGATGTGTTTCCAGAATGGATGCCTCCAAATCAGTTTGCTTTTATAGATATTTGGCCTGCGATGGAAAAAGCTATGATGAATAATATAAAACCTGAAATCGTGACTAGTCAGGTCTATAAAGCCCTTTTAAAAGATCCCAACATCGAAGGAATATTTAATATGTTATTTTGCTCAAAACAATTCAGAGCGCTCAATAATATTGATGAAATCATTGACATTGCTGAAAAAGCTCCCAAACCTTTTTATTTCTGGTTAGTGGGTGAGGCAAAGGAAGTAAAAAAGATTTCAAATCAGTTAGGACAACACAATCTCCCAAATTTCCCTAGTCTTGAAGAAATGGTTAAGAATTTTAGTGTTTTGGTTCAATAATTAAAATATAACACAGCTAATCAATTTTAGAGGATTTTTTTTTCTTGCTATACATTCCAGATAAAAAAAAAAATAAATACCTATAAATCTAAAAAATTTCTAGAATGAGAGAGATATACTAAAAATTTACATTAAATTTTTGTAATCTCCACGCTCCGTATCCTTGAATTAAAAAGCAGAGCAAAAACGAGTATTGAGAAATTTTTTGCATAGAAGCTTGTATTACTAGCAAATCCGATGTTATTGATTTAGGTAAACTGATTAAAACTATTGTGTAAA
>JAEOTW010000066.1 GCA_016839655.1 Promethearchaeota archaeon
AATGATCCTTTCATCCTACATTCTTCTGAATGATGTTTAATAAATGTGATAGAACCATCTTCTCTAAACTTATTCATGAATGCTTCTATCAACCCCATATCAAAAGCACAAGGATAAGGTGTATCAAAAACCATAATTCCTTCATTTTTAGAAGTCATTTTGAAATTATAAGAACCACAATCACCACCTTGATGATTCATATTATAAATTCTATCAATTGATTGTAAAACTTGATCAGTAGTCTCGATATTTGACGGTAATTGAACTTTCTCAGGAATTTTCATTCCTATTACTTTAATTGTAACATCACCTAATCGTTCATAGATTATTTTAAGTGAATCCAAAAATCTTTGCTGAGAATATAAACTATTTGGTTTTATATTTTTTATTCCATTTTCTTCTAATATTTTAAGAGCACTGTTTCTAAAAGCGCCCATGCCATCTACCATTGATAAAATACTGGTACCATAAATTACTACTCCGGGGGTTGGTGATTTAAATAAAGGCATATAATCTCAATTTGTCTTTTAATTTTAAAACCTATAATACCGATCTAGATTTGCATATATATATGGGTAGAAAAAAATATTCTTGTGATCTATAAGCTCACGTCTAAAAGTTAAATAAGTAAAATTAATCCTAAAATGAGGAAGTTTTATTGTTAGAGAACTCTAAAAAATTGAAAAGTTGCTTGAATTACGTTCATTAAAGTGTAGATAAAAATTCAGATACATTTTCCTCTGAATCAACCAAGTTATCATCAAGTTGTTCTCCTATCAAACCAAATTTGAATACACATCTTTTTCCTCCTAGCAGAACGCACTCGATTTCTTCAACATCAACATCGAATTTTAGAGATTCAAACATACCACTAAATAGTCCTTGGTAAAGCAAACATAAGTTTTTTGCCATTATATTATCTTTTTCCTCCGAAGCTAATGAATCTCCAACTGCTATTAAGATATGACCCTTTTTAAAATGTCCTACCATTTCTCCAAACCCCATAAGTTCTAAGGCTTCAAGGTTTCCAAGAACGACTTCTTTTCGTGTAGCTATAGTTTCTTTACCCCAATCTTTATTGTAGAAGAATTTTTCAATATAATTACGTCCAATAGTCTTACCAACCCAGATTAAGATATCATCGGCGTTTGTACCGGCAAATTCTGAAAATTCAATTAAATCAATGGGCCTTAGCATAAGTAAACGTAAATTTTTCTTTTTATCACCAAAATACAATTGACCTGTTTTCTCATCAATCATTATTTGTAATTCTTTTTTGAGTCTTTTAGACATAAAATATCCCTAACTTATAATAAAAAGAAATTTATTCAGTTTTTATTTCATATAATAGAAATTTAAATGGCTAGATATTTAAATTTAATGTTTAATACATGAAATCCTAATATTTCGTCAAAATTATGTATTTTTTAATCAAAATCGTATTAATAATAAAAAATTAAGAAGATATCAAATCGAATATCTCTGGAATTATAGTATCTATGTTAAGACTAGTTTTAATTGACGTAAATACGAATTTCCATTTTCTATTCTTTATATTTTTAAATTTATAAATATTAAAAAGTTCCTTTTCCAAATTATGAACTTGATTGTCGTAATTTTCTTTAGAACTCTTGATCAAATCGATTTTATTACCTAGAATAAGCAATGGAATACCATTTAGTTCTTCATTATTTATAACATTCCAAAACTCACTTCTAGATTCTTCAAACCTTCTTTGATTTGCAATATCAATCATATAAACAATAATATTAGAATCTTGAAGCCCTATTAACCATTTTGGTCGAAATGCTTTCTGACCAGGCATATCCCATACTGCTAATAACCCTTCTTCTTTTACTGGAATGTATTCAATGTTAAATTTTCTCGTTGGCGTAAAATAATTCTCATTAAATTCTCCTGTCTTTAATTTTCTCACTAGACTAGATTTACCGACTTCATCAATTCCAAAAAGAAAAACTTTAAAAAATGTTTCTCTTTGAAAATAATAATCAATTTCGTAGGGTTTTTCAATTACTTCATCACCAAACCTTCGAATATCAATAAACATTGAAATTAATAAATTATCAACTTCTATTTCATCATCGAAGGAATATCCATTACCGTTATTTAGAAGCTCATCCAATAATTCTTTAAAGATTTCCTTATAGTCATAAGGATTATCTTCATTATCAAAAATTAAACCTATAATAATTTTTCCATTAATACAACAAGAATATATATTTAAATCATTTTTAAATTGAGCAATAGGCTCATTAATTATATAGTTCTTCTCCTTTATAACTTGAGAAAAGCATTCTTTCTCATGTTCTTTTATGATATGATTAACAAGTAATTTATCTTTAATGCTAATAATTTCATTTGGATAACTATAAATATTAAGATCTTCTAAAGCTCGAATGTTATTTCCTTTAAACAAAAATATGTTATGTAACAATTCTACTTCCAGAAATCTTAATTCCTATATGGTTGAAAATAAAAAAAACTTAAAAAACGTTTGGAATCTTGTCGATTTCATATCCTTTTAAAGTTTTCGGTTTAATATATAAAAGGAAATCACTCTTTTGATATTTGAAAGTGAAACAATAAATAAATCTATAAAAAATGTTTAAATTAGTGTTAATCTTCTTTTTCTTCTTCAATATCCTCTGAAGATTCCTCAGTAGACGTTTCAGTTGGTTCCTCTATTGGTTCATCAACTGGTTCTGGCTTAGCTTCATCAACTGGTTCTGGAGTTGATTTCTCACCTTCCTCTGGTCCTGGTTTAGCACCTACAGGGGTTTCACAAACAGGGCATCGACTCCATCCTGGTCTTAAACCATATCCACATTTAGTACATTCCCCCAGATTCTCATCTACTTTCCATTCGGGAATATCTAGACCCCCCTGTCGCTTTTTTGCTAACTCTTGTAATTCTTCTTCAGTCCATAATTCCATTCCCTCAGGTAAACCAGTTCCTCGCTCAGTAGCAAATTTATTCAATTGTTCCTCAGTCCAACTTGGCATATCTGGCTGAGATGTCATTCTTTTTTGTGCTTCTTCTGCCAGTTCTTCAGCAGTCCAAGACTTTAGTTCTTGACCCCCTACCGTTCTAACTGCTCCTGGCTGTTGAGGTGCTGCTTGCCCGGGAGCTTGAGGTTGTCCAGAAGGTACATTGCAACTCTCCGCAGAAAACCGTAATAATCCTTCAAAACACCTTGAAAATTTGTTTGGATCTTTACCTTCATCTGTTACTAATAATAACGTTGTTTTATCAGTAGGTTGAGGTACTGCAATACTGAAAACAGCAATATCTGAAGAAATTCTTTCTGACTCAATACCAGACGTAATTTTTTCCATTGAAGTCATTAGTTCATTATCCTTCATTAAAAAATCACATATAGGATCTCCATGTCTTTGGTATCCTTCATGATATTTTGCGAGATGATTTTGCGTCATTGTTGAATCTAAAGAATTAATAATAGCACTTACATAAGGATATATATGACTTTTCGGTCCTTTTACAGAACTATCAAGCTTATAGCCCCCTAAATCAAGCGCTCCCATTACTGGAGCAAATAATGGTTTTTCATTTTTAATTTTTCCAAATATTGTTGATCTTGAAATAACACATTTAATTTCTCCATAATATGCAATTGTATTATCCATAAACTCTATTTTCTTATCAAATTTTATACGAGGAATAGTTCGAAACAAGACATCTACCCAAGGCATTTCTTTTACTGGGACTATCGCTACACACGTTTTTTCGATTGAATCTTTTAACTTCTTAATATAATTTTTTAATTCTTTCTTTATATCTTCATACTCTTCATTTTCTAATTCTTCATTAGCTTTCTTTTCAAGTGCTTTAAACTTCTCTTCATTTACTTTTAAATTTCCACCAAAAGATTTAATTTCTCCTACAATATTATCCTTCAAAATGGTAGTTGCTTTCTCAATTATGTCCTTTTGAAAATTTGATAGTTCTTGCTCTTCACTCGAAACTAGATAATCAACAGGATCAAATTCTAACTTGTTTACAAATACTTGAAAAAGCTTTTTTAAGACAGTATCAGACAATTTCTTTCCCTTTTTTTCAGTTAATAATTTTGAATAAAATATAATGGAATGGATATAAAAATTTATTTGAATTAAGCATAATATATAGGAAATAAAGAGTCAATGTTAAAATAAACTAATCCTGTATATTTTAGAATTATGAGTGTAATAGATAAGAATTGTATTGTATGTTTTACATCTTCTATTCCTGAAAATGTAGAAGACCATCTAATTGAACAATTGAAAAACTATAAAAATGTAAAGTTAGTATTTCGAAAGAATTCTTCAGAAGAAGAATTATTAAAGATTGTTCCATCAGCAGATATTTTAATCGGTTGGCGTCCTTCTAAAAACATATTAATTAACGCTGAGAATGCTAAATTATTTATTAATCCTGGAGCAGGAGTTCATCATCTTTTAGAGCTTTTCCGGGAAATTAACAAGAAGAGGAGAATCCTCTTGATTAATGGTCATGGAAACTCTTATTTTGTAGCCCAACACACCGTCGCATTATTATTAACCTTAATGAATAAAATTATACCTCATCATAAGTGGATGCAACAAGGAAGATGGAGAACGGGAGATGAAGATGCTGTATCGATTCCGTTAAGGTTTAAAAAAGTAGGTTTACTTGGATATGGTGCAATAAATCAAAAAGTCCACCGTTTTCTAAGTGGTTTTGATGTTCAATTTTGTATTTTAAGAAAGCACTGGAAAAAACATGAAGGACCTCTTCCTACAACAATAAAAAAATATGAATTTTCTCAGTTTAATGAATTCCTTAAAGAGATTGATATACTTATAATTGCGGTACCAGTAACTTCATTAACAAGGAAACTGATTGGAAAAATTGAACTAGACCTTTTAGGACCAAAGAGTTTGATAATAAATGTAAGTAGAGGAGAAATTATTAATGAAGAAAGTTTATTTAATGCTCTACGAGAAAATCTTATACTTGGTGCAGCTATTGATGTATGGTATAATTATAGTCCAGAAAGTGATAAACAGGGAAAAAAATTTCCTTTTAATTTTCCATTTCATACACTTGATAATATTATTTTATCACCACATAGAGGGTACTCTCCTTTTAATGATTTGTTAAGGTGGAATGAAGTTATTGAAAATATTTCTCGAATGGCATGTGGACGTCAAGATTTTATCAATGTAGTGAATTTAGAGGAAGAGTATTAAACAAGTAGAAGTAATATGAAATTACGTAATACTTAATAAAATCTGTGTTAAAGTATCATATATTTTGAATTTTATTAAACAGATTTTTATTTAAATTGAAAAATTGTTTATTATTATTTAAATAAGTAAACAATCATGCAATTAATTAGACTGAATCATATTATTATTCAACAAAATCGATAATAAAATTATAAGATTGTTCATACATCTTTATATAATAATAGAACTCCAAAACTAACTTTAAATTTGAGGAGTACAGAGACATTTTAAAAATTAATACATTAATATATGATCTGGAATATTTAAGACATGACAAATAAGTATTTCTTTAAATATATTAATCGGGTAAAACCATACCTTTAAATATTAATGTGTAATAAAATAACTTATAAAAAAATTTGCGGTTTAAGGCGATAGTATTAAAATAGCTTTAGTCAATTTTGCCGATTTTTGAATAAGTCATATTTATCACAATATAGTGTGGGTTAAAATGAAAATTGTAACAGTTAACATTCCTGAATCCTATCTCGATAGTATACAAAAATTAGTGGGGGAAGATGGGTTATATCCATCTAGATCTGAGTTAATTCGAGTAGCTGTCCGCGATTTCCTGCTACGGGAATTAAAGATGGCCAATAATTTAGCTAAATACAAGGAAGCCGAAATTGAAGAATTTGATGATGAGAATTTTGTAAGAGTACCAGTTGAGCGCTTAAATGATAACAAGGAACCGGTGAGGGAATTTAAAACATACAAGATTATCAAGCGATTAGAACATTAAATTTTTTTATATTATCATTTTTAATAATTAGATATAAGTTGGTTGGAAATTTTTTTCCTTTTTTTTCTTTTTTTATGAAGTCAAGTATTCTTGAAAATCCTCAATTAAGTAAAAAATAAATACAATTAAAACAATAATATTAAACCTAGTCAAAAAATTATAGAGGTAATTGAAATTTCTGACGAGGAAGAAAGCTCCAATTATTACAACGCAGGTTTTATGGAGTGGGGCATCATTAATAAAGAGAATTTTGAAAATAAAACAACTTACGATGTTCCAATTAAGAGATGGGATCCTTTATCTACAGTAAGTATACATACTGAGGGTTTTGGGTTGAGAAAAGAGCCAAGATATTATGGTCACTATTCTTATATATCACCCATTCGAAGTGCGAGACCTAAAGGATTTAAGAAAACAGATGATGAAAAACAATTATATGATTGTTCTAAAAAAGTTGTTGGTAAATATAGGGATGTATTTTCCAGTGTAATTGAAGGGAAAATTGTTTATGATGATTGGGGATTGCCGTTAGGAAATGGATTTACTATAATCATCACCCAAGATGAAAATAGACGTGATGATCCCTTTTCAGAAACGCCACATCGGATAGAAAGAATACCTGATACATCCCAAGCAATAACATTGATAAATAGGTACCCATCAATGGCGAGAGTTATTGATCCAGATATTGAAAAAAATATTTCAAAAAATCTTCCTTCGCATTTAAAATTGTCAAAAGGAATTAATTTAGTCAGTGTTTCTAGAGATTTTTATCCCTCATTATGTTTTAATTTAATTCCAGAGGAAGTATTATCAGGAATTTTTCTCTCAATGAGAGCGGCAATTCTTTATTGTATTGAAGAAGCTATTAATAGAGACTATTATGATATACCTGTTATGCCATTTTTTAACATTGGAACCAAAGTAGGAGGATCGCAACCTAGAATACATAGTCAAGTTTATATAGATTTAAATATGGATGGGCATGGAAGTAGATTAGAAGGATATCTTGAAGCTTTTAAGGAAATGGGGAATAAATGTCACCTATGTCAAACCAGACATGGGGGAACAGACAGAATAATTTTAGAAACTGAGTTCTGGACTTTTTACAATACAGGAAGTCCTGTAAGAAATTATCATATTAGGTTTCACCCTAATGAGCATTTGAGAAGATTTGCTCAATTAAAAGTAAATCAAATTGAAGATTTGGCAAAGTCACTAAAAATGATTTTTCAGGCATTAGACGACATTGAAATTGATAAAAATCGCAATATTTTATTTAACTGTTGTCCATATGGTTATGATGCTGATTTTCATATGTTTGCTGATATTATTCCACATGAAGTTATTGGAGGAGCTGAATTAGCTGACGATATGAGAGTTGCGAGAAAATTACCTCATATTGCCGCTGAAGAAATAAGAAATTCACTGATGAAGTACCTTGAGTAAACATTTTACTTTGTAAAGTCAAAATCTTTATAATTCAATTTGAATTAGATTTATATCTACAAAATATGTTACATATTTGAAAGTTTCCATGAGGGACCAATATTGAGAGAATGGTCTGCTATAATCCTAGCAGGTGGTAAAGGTAAACGGTTAATGCCTTTAACTTCAATTATTCCAAAACCTCTAGTTAAAGTTACAAACGTTCCTATGGTTGATTATGCAATTGCACATTTAATATATGCTGATATAAAACATATTATTCTAGCATTAGCATATAAGGGTAAAGAATTAAAAGAATATATCAACAACACATGGACAAAAGATAAATTGGGAGATGTAGAATTAGAATGCGAGATTCAGGACAGTAGAGGTACCGCTGATGCCTATAGACTTCTAATAGATCAAATAGACTCCGAAAAAATTGTAGTATCAATGGCAGATATAGTAACTAACCTCCCAATGAAGCGTTTCATGGATTTTCATTCTGAAAAAGGGGGAATGGCAACTATTTCAATGAAAACTGTTGATAGTCATATTTCTCAATATGGTGTTGTACTACTAGATAATAACAGGAAGATTTACCTTTTTTTGGAAAAACCAGCCCCAATGGAATTATATTTAAGCAGTATGTCTCAAAGAGAAGATCTCTTTTTACATACAAATGTTGCCAACACAGGAATTTATTGTTTTAAAAACAAGATTGGAGATATCTTACATGAAACAGGTTTAATGGATTTTGGTGGTGAAGTTTTTCCCTATTTACTTGAGAATAAATATGATCTATTTGGCTTTGTAGAAAGCTATTATTGGATGGATGCGGGAAATTCCACCACCTATTTATGGGTTAATTGGGATCTTTTACGTAAATATGCTTGGCCAATTTTACCCAATGGAGTAGAATATGACGAGGTTTTTGTAATGGGTATAATTAATTCTGGACAAAATATAATAATTGAGAAGCCTACGTGTTTCGGTGAATTCGTTCAATTAGACAATCGAGTTAAGATTAAAGAATTAACATCGATTGGAAGCAATGTAACTATCGGAGAAGATACTTTAATAGAGAAGAGTGTAATATGGGATGAAATTAGGATTGGAGCAGGATGCATTATAACAGAGAGCATAATTTGTAATAATTGTGAAATCGGAGATAACGTAGTTTTAGAGAGAGCAATTATAGCACCTCATTGTAAGATAAGCAGTAATTCTCAAATAAGAGATAGAACAATAGAACTTGGAACAGTCCTATAAATTATATTCAATTATCAAATTCTTTACTCATTTAAAACATTAAGCAGTATTATTTTTATCATTTAAAAATTTTAAAGTACTTATATGAGAAATTTTTCTAATTACTGGAATGCACTTTCATATGCTTTTGAAAAATATGGTAACCTGAAACGGAAAGCAAAAGATATTCCATATGTCATTCATCCTGTTCGTATTACTTTGATTTTACGATCAGTGGGATTCAATGAATTTGAACATGAAGAATTAATGATTGCTGCATTATTTCATGATCTTTGTGAAGATACTGACACTACTTTAGAAGAAATTGACAAAAAATTTGGAGAAAAAATCGTTTCCATTGTTGATGAACTTTCAAAACCTGCAGATGCGCTAGATCATAAAAAAGATCAATGGTTGGAAAATTTCATAAATAATTCAAAGGAAGCAAAAATCATTAAAATAGCTGATAGAATAGATAATCTCTTAGAGATGGTGGATGATTGGACAATAGAAAAGCAAATATCTTATGCGAATCAGGCAAAAATAGTCTTAAAATCTTGTGGGGATGCAAATAAAGAATTAGCTGATAAATTAGAAGAAATAATCAAGAATCTTTTAGATAATTTAGAATATAAAATGAATTCTTAGTTTGATTTTTTATTTTTTAGCAAAGGGTTCAAGGTCTATTGCCTCAAAAATATCATCTACTGATTCAATTGTTCCTAAAAAGTGCCATTCACCTTCATCAACATTTTGCCCTGATGCATACTTGCTTGCCATCTCATACAACCGGTTGAAATTTTCATAGTGCAAGGCAATTCTATTTTCAGCATAATCTCTAGCTGACCAAGTTGTTATTAAGAATTGCCAATCACTACTTTGTAATAACAATAATTCTCTAACCATCTGTTTAAGGATTTTGATTAAATTAGGATCCGATGAATCTCTATATTTTGCAATCATCTCTTCGCTCTTCGCTTCACATTCATATATTCTTTCCCATGTCCAAGTCGTCCACTCATTTAGCCACACCCAGTGAGATGACGCTTGCCCCCAAGAGCCTTCAATCACAGAAACAACCTTATTAGGGGGATTATTGTCCAAATAAATTCGAGAATTCGTCAATTCTACTTCTGGATCATCTTCTACCCACCGAAGAACTCGAGCTAACCACCAATTACCTTCAAACCACCAATGCCCAAATAGTTCAGCGTCAAAGGGTGACACTACTATGCCACTTTTACCAGTCTGGCTTTTATAATCTCGTAAAATATCTTTAATAAGATTTACATAATGACTAGCATTCTCATCTAGTTTCCCAGGTATGTCCTCTGGCCAATAAAGCATCTTTTTACCCAAATCTAATTTTGCTTCAGTAACTTTCCAGTATCGCAATCCACCAGGATAGTGTTTCTTATGGAAATCAAGATACTCGGCACAACCAGGATATCCATGTTCTCCGCTCCATACAACAATACCTGTTTTTTCATCTCGAGTAAAGAAACCAACAGGTCCAGGAGTACTAGGATCAGTAGAAACTAAATATGGTTCATATTGAGATTTCTCAAAAGAAGTTGGAATTTCTTCATATTGGGATTCAAATTGCTTCCAGAGTTCGGCAAGCAAAGGAAACCGAGCAGCATAAACTCCTTGTGATTTACCTCCTAAGAGTAAAGCAGTATCAATGAAAAAGTATTTTAAACCATTTTTTGCTAGAAAATACTCTACACCCGGCCGTTCATATTCTTCCTCGGTTATAGGATTTTTCCAACGATATCCGGGACGATATGCACATTCAGGTAACCAAGCTCCTGTAGGAGCTCTCCCAAAATGACGCTTATAGTTATCGACTGCTGTTTTAAATTGAGCATCTATAGATGTATCTTTAGAAAGTAATGGAGCGTACCCGTGGGTTGCTCCACATGTAATGATATCAACAAGTCCTATATCTTGTAGCTTTCTATATGCTCCCACAATATCTTTATTGTATCTATTTAAGAAATTATCTCTAACTCGATCATAGAACTCCTCCCACCACTTTGTTAATTTGATTCTTCCATCATTGTATTTATTTTCTGTAAAGTCCTCAAAATCGTGTTGAGCAGCATTATATTTTTCTTCCAAATACCCCATAAATCCTTCAGTGAATTTAGGATTACGAAGCATTTCACATAATACCGGAGTAAGACCAATAGTTAACTTTGGATGGTAACCATCATCAATTAGTTTATATAGTTCTATTAAAAGGGGAACATATGTCTCTGCAGCCGCTTCATTAACCCAATCCATCCCGTGGGGCCATACACCATGACCAATTACCCAGGGAAGATGAGAATGAAGAACTAAATTAAATGATCCTAAAATTTCCGTCATAATTCTGTAGTATCTCTTATGAAAGTTTAATTAATCGAAATTTACTTCTATTTTATAATTTTTCATACCTTAAATATTAAAGAGAATCTTAAATGATTTAAAATCGTTAAAGTTATATATTCTTAATTAGCTTTTTATCATATATAATTTCCAATTGAAACATGAACGAAAATTCAAAAAAGGAGTTTCTAATGATTCATAATCCAGTTAAAAATCTTGAAGAGTTGAAAAAGAAAGGTCGAATAATTGGGAAAGCAAATTATGTTTTTACTCCCGAAATTTCAAGCTCTATTGGTTCAATTCATGGTAGTTTATTCAAAGAAGGAGAATCAATTGTAATGGGGAGAGACTTTCATAATGATAGTCGGATGTTGAAAAGAGCTTACACTTCAGGTATGATGTCTACTGGAATTAACCTTTTAAATCTATCAGATTGCACATTTCCTTTATTGCAGTTTACTATAAGACGATTTGGAGCAAGTGGAGGTTTTTATTTCTCAGGTGGCCATTTATATAGCGAAGATGTAGGAATTCGTTTCTTAGATGCGGGAGGAATTGAATTAGCACAATCAGAGCTTCAAAGGATAATTGAATCGTACAACAATTATCCTCGAGAAGTAAGAAGAGTTGATCCAAATGAAATTGGGCAAATAACAGCAATACCTCAGACAGCAGATATTTATGTTAAATCCCTGCAACAATTTGTAGATAAGAAAAAGATAAAAAGCGCAAAATTAAAGGTAGTAGTAGATTGTTCTTATGGTCCAACTGGTAAAATAACTCCTCTTCTAATGAACGATATCGGTGTTGAAATAATCGCCTTAAATACTCATTACCGTGAGAGATCTTCTAGTGCTGTACCAAGTATTAATACAATAAGAAATACAGCGGACATCGTGAAAGCTTCAAACAGCCATCTTGGTGTATGTTTTGATGTAGATGGCTCAAGAATATTAATCATTGATGAGAATGGTTTAGAAGTTAGTTATGAAGATTTATTAATGCTCTTTATTACATTTGATAAAAGAATTCAAAAATCTATAGGAAATACTATTATTACAACCCCCTCAATTTCTCCAGTAGTAAAAGAATTTATTGAAGATAGCAAATTCCCTGTAAAGAAGGTAGAAAATTATCCTGGGGAGATTTCAAGACAAATTAGAGAAGAAAGAGCATGCTTTGCTGCTGCAGATACGTTGAAGTTTTATTTCCCAGAATACTCTCCATTTTCGGATGGCAATTTCATCTTACTTAAAATTCTCGAAATCATGACTGCTCAAGATGACTTACTTAGTTCCTTAACTAGAGGATTTCCAAAAGGCATAAAAATTAATAAAACTATATCTGTGTCTTCAGATTTAGTAAATAATATTCATAATCGTTTAAGAGAATTAGCAGATCAAAATGGATATAGATATCATGATATAATTAATGAATTAAAGATCATTGAAGATGATACCTATATCATTATAAAAGTAGCACTATATAGGAATGCTATTCTTCTTTCTGCAGAATCAGAAAATAAAGATAAAGCACAAAAAATGATTTTTAATATGGAAAAAATGATTTCAGAACTTTAAGATCTTTACCACTATATATTCCTTTTATTTAATCATCAAAACCACGTTTCTGATTCTATATATAATCAATTATATCAAAACAATAATATACTAAGAAGGCATAAAACAATTAATCAAGATATTTTGAATTGTTATTGGATCCTAAACATAAATTAAAAATTAAAGACTATACTTTCTATAAAGTCTCTGATACTATTAATAAAATTATTAAATTTAGCAACATTAATAAGAATAATGAGCATGCTAAGTTATGTGTTAAAAAGAGTCCTATTAGCAATACCTGTAGTATTTGGAGTTTTAACTATAACTTTTCTCCTTTCTAGAGCAATGCCAGGAGATCCTGTTATGACACTATTGAGTCAAGCTCAAATAAGAATTACGCCAGAAATATATAATGCAATGACAAGACAATTAGGACTTGACCAACCTCTTTTTATCCAATATTTTAGGTATATCAGTGATATCTTTACAGGAAATTGGGGTGAGTCTGTGGGTTATGCTCGAGGATCAGATGTTTGGGATTTAATCGTTTTTAGACTACCAAAAACAATGGACCTTGCCTTTTTTTCAATGATTATCGCCTCATATCTCGGTGTTAAAATAGGAGTTATTTCAGCAACACATAGAAATAAACTCAGAGACACAGTTCTTAGGAGTTTTGGCATTATAGGAGTTGCATTTCCTGTTTTTGTATTAGGAATGCTTTTGCAGTATTGGGTTGGATATAAATGGGATTTATTTCCAGTAACATACTACAAAAGTATAGAATATATGGATCCTCCTTTTGTAACAGGTTTCTATATTATAGATGCTTTTTTTGCAGGACAACTCTACAAAATACCTGATTATCTATATCATTTGGCTATGCCTGTATTTTGTTTGTCTTTTGTTACCTTGGCAGGAATAGTAAGACAAACTCGCTCTAGTATGTTAGAAGTCTTACAACAAGATTATATAAGAACTGCTAGAGCCAAAGGATGTAAAGAAAAAACAGTAATTCGGAACCATGCATTAAGAAATTCAATGATTCCAACAATAACAGTTATTGGTTTAAATTTTGCTACAACATTATCTGGAGCAGTTCTTTTGGAATCTACTTTTGGTTTACGTGGAATAGGTTTATTATTGATTGATGCGGCGGGATCTAGAGATTATTGGCTTATAAACGCATGTATGGTTGTATTAGCATTGATTTATGTGATTACAACTCTAGTAATTGATATTTTATACGGCTTTATAGATCCCAGAATTCGGTATTAAACGTGATTTGTTTCAGAATAGTTGAAAAAAATTCTTTTTTATAATAAAAATCCTTCATTTTTGTTCAAGAAGAAAAATATCTAGGCTGGAATATTAGCTGGAACCGTTATATTGGAATTTACATTTGGCATAACAGGAATGGGGGCATTAATACTCGGAGCTGCACTTTGCAGAGATTATTGGCTTTTAATATCCTGCATGGTTATTATAGCTTTTATGTACATATTCACCACTTTGATTCTGGACCTTATCTATGGAATTCTAGATCCTAGAATTAGATTTTAAAGTTTAATTAAATATAAAAGCAACTTTTATGAAATAAAAATATAAATACTAAATATCCAAAAGAAAAGAATAATTTCGACAATTAATGAGTTTGATAGGATATATTTTTAAAAGAATATTAGTTATGATCCCTTTAGTATTTGGGGTTCTTACAATAACTTTTTTCCTCTCAAGATTAATGGCAGGCGATCCAATAATCCAATTAATTTACCAAGCACAGGTTAAACCTGCAAAAGATAATTTTGCAGTTTATTGGCAAATATATTATCAATTAGGACTTGATCAACCTCTTCATATACAATATTTTAGATATATTGCAGATATTTTTACAGGGAATTGGGGTGTTTCTGTATATTATGCTAGAGATTCAAAAGTTTGGGATTTAATTAAGTTAAGATTACCTAAAACTATAGATCTTGCTCTTTTTTCAATGGTTATTACCACTTTACTAGGTATTAAGATAGGAATTATTACAGCAAAAAACAAAAATAAAATTAGAGACATTATTTTTAGAAGTTTTGGTATCATAGGAGTAGCTTTCCCTGTGTTTTTGTTAGGAATGCTTCTCCAATATTATTTGTGTGATCAGCTAAATCTATTTCCAAGATCTTACTATAAATCATTTGAGTATGCAGATCCCCCTTTGGTATCTGGATTCTATATGATTGATGCTATCCTTGCAGGACAGTTATACAAAATACCCGATTATTTATATCATCTAATTTTACCAGTTTTTTGCCTTACATTTGTATCTCTTGCGTCTATAATAAGACATACACGTTCTAGTATGCTAGAAATACTCCAGCAAGATTATATAAGAACCGCAAGAGCAAAAGGATGTAAGGAAAAAATAGTGCTAAATAAACATGCTTTAAAAAATTCACTATACCCTACGGTTACTGTTATTGGATTTAATTTTGCATCATTATTGTCAGGGACAGTTATTTTGGAATCCACATTTGGTTTACCTGGATTAGGTTCAATGATAGTGGATGCTACACTCAAACAAGATTATTGGGTAATTAATGTCTGCATGGTTGTTATAGCATTTATTTATATATTTACAGTTTTAATAATAGATATACTCTATGCTGTATTAGATCCAAGAATTAGATATTAAAAAATATTTTTCCTAACTCTTTTACAGATTTGTTTAGTTTTTTTAATCTATTATCTGTTTTCTCCTATCCATTTTATAGAGTTAAGGTTTAAAATAAATAGAATAAATTATATTATAATATTAAAATATCTTACAATCCAAAAAAAAAGTTGATAAAATCATGGACATTCCGAGTATAATAATTTTGATAACATTAGTAATAATATTTATGATCTTTTTAGTTTTTGACTTATTTGGTAGGAATGAGAAATATGGCTATTTAGCTTATCCCGTTGCTGTAATCCCGGTAAATTATTTTTGGGGTATGGGAGGAGATCCACTCTTTGCTTATATCATACTATTCGCATTGTGGATTGTTACAATACTCCGAGATACAATAGGTATACATCGCAAAAAGGAAAAAGAAATTAATGAGATACTAATGTACTTAGCACTCAGTATTCTAATACAATTAATTATTAGTGCTATCATTCCACAAGCTAATCCTGCTTTGCAAGCTACCGTAGAACAATTCTGGTTTTTCTGGTTACCTAATGTACATTCACTTACTTTTGACCCAAATATTGCATTAACTTTCAGAATAAGTGCTACATTGTTAATTTTCTTAGTTATTGTACCTTTAATCTTAGATATAAAAGACGAAGAGGTGCCTTTACCAATTATAATTATATTTGTTGTAATATTCATTGCTCCTTTTCTCTATTTAAGTTATATATGGATTCCAGATCCAGCAGGATTCTGGACATTGACATTCCTATTCTTAGTAGTATTGTTTCTGGTGTTGCTTCTTATAACTCGCTCAGGTTTGGAGACAAAATAGAAAATATATTTTTATCCTTCTATTAAATTTTTATTATTATTTTTAATATTTATTTCATGATAAAATATCAAATAAATCAGAAATTCAAATAAAAGTAAATAATCAATATTATATTATGGCAAAAAAAAAAGTATTGGCTGAGGATTCAGATATAAAAGAAATAAATAAATCAGAAACATCTTATACATTAAAAGATCTTCCAGGAGTGGGAGAAGCAACTTTAAAAAAATTGAAAGAAGCGGGTATCTTATCAATTAGAACTCTTGCTTTATATCCATTAAATAAGTTAATGGATGAGGCAGGTATTGGAGAAAAAACCGCAGAAAAGATAATTAAGGTTGCTCAAGATATTGAAAAAATGGGATTTAAATCAGCTGATAAAATCTGGGAAAAGAGAAAAACTTTACATAAATTAACTACCGGTAGTCAAAATTTAGATGATTTATTAATAGGAGGAATTGAGCCTGGGGCAGTTACAGAGATTTTTGGGGAATATCGAACAGGAAAAACACAATTAGCTCATCAATTGTGTGTAAATGTTCAACTTTCTTATGAAGAAGGAGGATTAGAAGGAGGAGCATTGTATATTGATACCGAAGGAACTTTTAGACCAGAAAGAATTATTCAAATGGCACTTGGAAAGGATTTGGATTATAATATGGTTTTAAAAAAAATTACTATTGGAAGGGCATATAACAGTGATCACCAGATTTTATTAGCTAAAGAAGCACCAAAAATCATAAAAGAAAGAAATATTAAATTAATTATTGTTGATTCTCTTATTGGTCATTTTCGTAGTGAATATGTTGGTAGAGGGACCTTAGCTAGCCGACAACAAATTATTAATACTCATATACATGACTTATTAAGATTGACTGAAACCTATGATGAATTAGCAGTCTTATTTACAAATCAGGTATCTGCTAGACCAGATGTGTTCTATGGTAATCCATTAATACATACTGGGGGACATGTCGTAGCTCATGGTGCGACAATACGAATATTTCTTCGAAAAGGAAAAGGTGAACAACGAGTTGCAAAAGTTATAGATGCTCCGCATATTCCAGAGAGTGATACTGTTTTTTCAATTACTGAAGATGGTATTACTGATTGATTTAAAGAAGAAGTTAATAATTTAAATTAGTCTCTATTTCAATCCCTTTTTTTAAAGATTCTGAAATGATGCAGAATTGTTCAAAAAATTTCTGACATTGATCTGCTCTTTCCCGCATTTTTGGTGTATCAATTTTTGGATGTAATTCTATCTTTATTTTTTTAATCCTCCAAATACCTTTCTCATTTCGTTTGCTTATAATAAATGCTTTACCCTCAAAATCAGATAATGAGAAGTCTTTTTTTTGTAAGCAAAATGCAAAACTAGCACTCATACACCCTAGTACAGATAAAGCTAATAGTTTTGAAGGATTTGGACCTACTTTGTCTTTTGATTTCTTATGTTGTTCATCTATATATAAATCACTCATTTTAATTTGCCCAAGTTCGCATTTAAAAATCATTTCTTCTTCTAAACTTATTCCAACTTCAGATTTATATTCATTTGGCAAGTATTAATCACCTCAATTAAAAAAAAGATAAAAATTTTAAATTATATATTAACATTGACATTTACAGCGATGCCACTACGTACAGATTGAGTTACTATACAATATTGCTCGAAGAAACTTACACCATCTTTACCTGTTTTTAAGCATTGTTTTGCCCTTTTAAGATTTTCTGGGTCAAGCAATTTTGGTTCAATATTTACATCAATTTTTTTAACTCTCCAGAAACCTTTTTCATTTCGTGTGATAGTGACTTCCGCTTCACTCTTAAAATCATCAACTTTAAAATTTCTCTTCTTCAAGCAGAATATAAAACTTGCACTTAAGCATCCTAAAACTCCTAATGCCAGCATTCGTGATGGATTTGGTCCCAGCATATCAACTTCCTCATGATGTTCTTCGTCAATATAGCAATCCTTAACCTTCATATTACCCAAATCGCATTTAAATATCATTTGTGAATCTAAATCATCTAACTTTAGACTAACTTTAGTTTTTTTTTCGTTTGAAATAAAATTCACCCCACATTATTCTTTTTTAGAGAACCTCATTTATCAGAAGTTATATCCCTAAATAGAGAAAATAATTTTTCTTTTTTCGACTTATCATCTTTAACATTCTTAAATAATTCATTAATTCTTATTAACTCAACTTTGTAGTGCTTTAGATCTTCTTTAATTTCTGATTTAATGATAGATAATTGAATTGAGTCATCAATAAAGCAAGCTTTTTTAACAAATTTAAGACATTGATTAATTCTTTCATTGATTAAATCATCATTAAATTGTTTATTAACCAAAATATTAATCTCTTTAATTAGCAATTCTTCATTTTCATTTTTTATAGTTTTTAATTGAATACGAGGAAAATCTAATTCTTCTCTATTATTTCTCAAACAATTTACTAAAGAAGCGTTTAAACAGTTAATAAATGTCTTATTTGAAAGTGTTGTCGAAGTTGTAACTAATGTGTCAATATCATCTTCACCTACTTCTTCAAGAATACAGTTAAACAGATTAGAATCATTTAAATCACATTCAAAAACTTTCAACTTGTTTTCTTCCATTGAAATCAAACTCATTAATGGTGTTTTTCGATTCTTTTAGGATATTATATCAAATCACTTACTAAAATCTTGTTTCTATGATTTAAAAGTCTAATTTTTTATTTTTCTTTTCAACTTTCTTAAGAGCAAAGTGACGATGTAAATGAAAGTATAACCAGAAAAAATATATTGGAATCATAAATAAATAATTTAGGGCAAACAGCACAATGAAAACTACCATTAATATAAATATTAAAGCTTCAATTCCTAGGCATACATTATTACTGAAATACTTCTCATCAAAAAATGAACCAGGGATTTTGTATTTTGCTAAATATTTCGGTAAATTTTCTTTTTCTTCCTTAGAAAGTAAGAATTTAAAACCAATCTGTTTCTTCTGAAAAAAAAAAAAATTTGTCCCCCAATCAAAGGTATCTATAAAAATATGAAGTGAATAACTAAAACCACAGAGAATTAATACTGGAAGGTTAAAGATATATCCAAATATTATAATTACCACACTTGGAATTATTGAATGAGTTATCAATAATCTGTGATTATAGTCTTTCGCATATTTTTTGAAGAAAACATCAAAATCGCTTATAAATGAGAAAGATACAATAAGTAGAAATTCGAGTATCGTAAAACTAAAAAATGAGTTTAAAATAGATGTAAAAATAACTCCAACAGCAAAATGAAAGTTTATATGCATAAGACTAATAAATTGTAATTTGAGGCTACTTGATAATTTTTTTTTTTCTTATTCTTTTTAGAACTACTTCTTTAGATACAAAACCATCAGGTCCTTTTTTTTCGACCAAAAATGAAGCCGCTGCTGATGCGAGAAAAGCTGCCTTTTCAATTGATTTCCATGATTTATCAGAATGAATAAATTCATATAAAAATATAGAAAAATAGACATCTCCTGGTCCAGTTTCATCCACAACTTTTTTGGGATTAAAAGCAGGGATTTTAAGAACTTTTTCTCCTTTTTTCGTGAGCATGGATCCTTTTTCTCCCAGTGTCATAATGTAAATTCCATTATTATCATACTTATTGCAGTGAACCATAACTTTATCATAATCATCACATTCCCCAGCAAGTATATTCATTTCTTCTTCTGAACCTTTCAAGATTAGCTTGTCTCCAATTAATTCAATAATTCTTTTAATGTTAGAGATGATTTCATTCTCATAAACATATGCCACTTTACCATCATCATCAATCTTTCTAATAAATCCCTGTAAGTCTATACCAATATAAACATCGGGAAAATTTTTCAAAATTTGAACAATATAATCATATGAAATTTCATTACATAAAGGAACAAGAACAAATATATCTGGAGGATTATTAAAATATTTTAAAGGTATATCATTAAAATTAAGATCAGGGCTCTTAGATTTTAGAGTTAAAGTCCTTGCATGATCATAATAATCCAATACAAAATTTGTGTTTTCTACATGAGAATATTTGATACCACTTAAGTCAATTTTCTTATTTTTGATTTTATCTAATAAAGAATTATTAAAATTTAATTTACCTACATGTGAAATTATACCAATTGTAGCCTCTTGAGTATAATTACTTAATGCTAAGGAACAGTATGATACACTCCCTCCAAGGCTTGGTTTATTCAATCGCTTAAATCTAATTATATTATCTATTGCGAAGTGACCAGCAAAAATAATAGAGGGATGGTTTTTATTTTGAATATTCATTTACGATGCTTGCAATTCTTCGATAATTTTATTCTTTTCTTCTATTGTTGTTTTTAATTTGTTTATTTTATTCTGTAAGTCTTCTACTAGTCCTGACATTGGTCCTTTAGGTACCACTACAGGCTGTGATTGCTGAGTAGATTTCAATTCAGCAATTATAAGATCTTTTTCCTTTATTTGTTGTTGAAGATCATTAATTTTCTCAACCTCAGTTTCTTTTTGTTTCATTTTCAAGGATTCTTGTAATGATGATAAATGATTTTTTAATGATTCATTTTCTTTTTTAAGTGCTTTAATTTCATCTGGTTCTAATTGATATCCCCCACTTTCAAGTGTTTTTTTTAGATCATCTTTTTCTTTTGTTAAAGATTCTATATGTCTTTTATACTTATTTAAATCTTGTTGAAGGTCTTGGCATAATCTTTCAAGAGTTTCTGTTGATGGTTGTGTTGTTTGAGGTTTAATTACTTCTGTTTTTGGTTGTTCTACGGGAACAACGTAATCAATGGGTAATGCTTTACTCTTTTCGACCTCAATTAATTGTAGGTTTAAACCCTCATTTTGCTCAGTTAACTGATTTATTTTATTTTGTAAATCTTCAATTTGAGTCTTCTTTTTGACTAAATCGGATTTGAGTTCATTTATTATAGCGTTAGTTGCTGCAGAATCTATAGCGGGGGAATTTACTACTGATTTTGAAGCTGCTTCTAATTTCGCTTCTAATTCAGTTTTCTCATTATTTCTTGCTCTTAGTTCCACTTCTTTTACTGCTAATTTTTTTTCTAAGTCTAAAATTGTATCATTAAGAGCAATGTTCTTTTGTTGAAGATCACTTACACTAGTACCACCTCCAGAGCTTCCTTGTGTTAATTGGGCTTTTAAGATTTCGTTTTCTTCCATAGTACTCTTAATTATTTGCTCAGTTTTGCTGATTAATTCTATATTATCTTGTATTTTATTTCTTAAAAGCTGATTTTCTTTTTCTACTTCTTGCATTCTTTCTAAAGTGTCTCTGATGGCACTAGGTTTATTTCCTTCATTTTCCATTTTTTTTCTCCAAAGACTTATGAAATCTTCGACTTTTTCATTATCTTCCGGCATTTTTTTTATTTTTATTTTTGTTATTAATATAATTTAAGTATTTTTAATTATTACTCCTGAAAAATATCCTACACAGTATCCACCAATTCTTCCAGTTCTTTCAGAACTAGTATAATATTTCAACATTTCACCTCTAGTTGCATAAAGTTTCTTACAAGTTAACATTAGAGTAGTAATTGTTTGTGGACCACATACTGTTGTTTTGGAAGCAGCTTCAAGAGTTTTTTCTGGATTTAAACTCGTAAATTCCTCAATTACAGTTAAATCAATTTCTTTAAATTTTTGTAATTGTTTTGGATCACTTACTTGTTTATGTGACATATCTGACGATGCTATGATAACTATATCTTTATTCATTAAATTTATCACATTAGCTATATCATTAGAAATTTCATTCATAGTTTTGAAATCTCGTGTTACTGGGATTTTAATAGTCACAATTTTCACTTCTTTATCCATGGAACAATACTTTATAAATGGTAATTGAATTTCTATATTATGTTCTTGTTCAGAAAAACCCGTGAATAGAGAATCGTCATCTTCAATTATTTTACTATCTTCTATAAGCCTATTTGAAAATTCTTCATCAATTTTTAAATTTCCTAGTGGAGTTTCCCATTCTCCTTCTGCTATTAATGCTATTTTGTTATGTCCCATATGATCAGTACCTAATATTACTACAGTATCAGGGATTTTTTCTTTAAATAAATTTAGATAAGTAAAAGCAGCGCATGGTCCTGAATATTCCATTCCTGCATGTGGTGAAACTCCTCCAATAATGGTTCTTTTTTCTTTGTTCATAGATTTAGGTTCTTCATTCGGCCCAAATTCTCCATCTGTGAAATATTCTTTTAATGCATCAAGTAACCCTTTTTTTGACCCCGGATACCAACTACCTGCATGAGTTGCTCTTCTAATAACCATTATTCTAATCACCAATCATATATATTTCAATATTAAATTTATTGTTTTTAGAGCTTAAATAATTTAATCTAAATGATAAGAAATTGAAAGATTTATTAAGTTATTTTAAATATCTTCTATATAATGAATCAATTAAATCATGAACAAATCTCTCTTGACGATATAGACGTTCCAGATAAAATTCCCGCAAAGTTCGTCAATTCAAGAGTGATAATCTTCAATTCTTTGTATGCATCATATTTATATGTAAAAAAAGGTTTTTTTGGATCTCCATTAGGAATTAACAAACCTAGATTAGAATATTTTTCAAAACCGAGCGAATTGTCATTAATAGAAGCTTATTTTCTTCTAGAGAATGAAGATATTACTATTTTTGATGTAAAGGAGAATAAATATTTGGAACCTAAAGAATTCCATGAAATTGCTAAGAAGATTCATCATAAGTTTGAAGAAAAATATATAATTTACAATGATTTAAGAAAAAAAGGATATATTCCGAGACCAGGATTAAAATTCGGAGCAGATTTTGTTGTCTATAAAAAAGGACCGGGGCTTGAACATTCTCTTTTTATGGTTCATGTTTTACCACATGACTCTGAAATAACTGCTATTGATATGGTTAGAGCTGGACGTTTAGC
>JAEOTW010000351.1 GCA_016839655.1 Promethearchaeota archaeon
AGGATTAAAAACGGAGAATGGTAATACTCTTTATTATATCAATTATCTTTCTTAATTTTAAAAGTTCCTTGCTATAAATTATAAGAGCTCCATTTTTATGAGGAAATCCAATGATATATTAATCGTACTTATTACGGAAAATGATAATTGAACCAATAGGATAATCTTTTTTTATTTGATTTCATAAATTTTTATCAATTTTGATCTGATTTTTAGTCTACTTCATAATAAAGTATGAACTTCATATGAAGTCCGAATTAATAGTCTATATATGATGTGAAAGCTAGATATTGATCAATAAAAAAAGAATTATGATCTTATAGTTCTACATTTGTAGGATAGCCTCCTACATTAAAGAAATAAAGCCCGTCATACTCCCATATGGACATTATTTATTAAAAGAGTGGTAAAATTTGTCTGAAAAATCAGAAATTGAAAAAATTTTAATAGAACGCTCTAAATTAGAAAGTATAGATGTAACAGATTCCGAATTTGTATTAACTGATAAAGTTGTGCAAGAATATGCGCCTGAAATCGCATTCTTATATCATATTAGAGAGGACGAGTCTGAAGAACAACAAATAAAGACAGGCCGTCTTCATGAAAATCGTATTTTAGGTATTATTCTTAAGTTCTATTTTGAAGGGATCAATAAAGTTACAACTGGTGAAGTTGAACAAGAATATAAGAGATATTTTAGGGAAATTGCCCGTTCAACCACTTCAACATATTTAAATATGCTTAAGAAAGAATCAACTCTTTATACTGAAAGAGATGGTAGAGTAGCATATTACATTTTTTATGAGGACCCTCCAGTCGATATTAAACCATTCTGGTTTACAAGAATCTTTTGTATAGTACCTGCCTACTTCAATAGAGCTAAGAAATTTTCTAGTTTGTATTTTGAAGCTGAAAAATACATCCAACAATATATTGATGAATATGGTAATCGAGATAAAGAATTGTTGGTAAGAAATTTCAAATTTATTATCGGATTAATAATTTTAAAAATTTTGAAGAATCGAACTTCTAAGTGCATTGGATGCCAGTTTAGTAAGAGAGAAATGTATAAAAAGCTAGAGGAAATGATAACTGTCGCAATTAAAGATAGATCTGATGTTCTACCTGCAGAGTTGTTGGCAGATTTAATTGAAAAACATTCAGAAATACCAACTTTCAAAGGAAGCAACATCAAAGAAGAAAGCTTTAGAGAAACTATGGTTAAGGCATTAGTAAGAAGCGCAGATATTTTCAAGAAAGACCTTGATTTTCAAATAATGGTATCCTCACGAAGAAAAGATTCAAGATTGAAGCAAATAAAAGCTTTAGAAGAAGACACCACAATCACATCAAACTAATTATTTTTCTTATTTTTTTTAAACTCTTAAGTTGTGAAAGTTTCCACACTATAATTACCTTTAAATATTATATTCAATTTAGCTATCTTAGAACAAAGTTGTGAAAAAAAAAATCACAACTAAAAATAAATTTTTTTTGATGTGAGTTAAAAATGCAAAATGTTGATGATGAATTAGAAGTTTTGAGAACAAAAAAAGCTGAAGCTTTATTAAAACATCAAAATATGCCAGAAACTATAATCGAGATACATTCTACTGAAGAATTTAATAAATTGTTAAACGATTATCCTGACAAAATTATTATTATAGATTTTTGGGCTGTTTGGTGCGGACCTTGTATGTTTTTTGCTCCTATTTTTAAGAAACTTCAAGGCGAATTTCAAAATGATTTCATATTTGTAAAGGTAAATGTTGATGAAAATAACGCTATAGCAATGAAATATGGAATAACAGGTATTCCTACAACTTTATTTATAAAAAAGCAAGAAGTTTTAAATCAAGTTGTTGGAGCAATGAACTATGAAGGAATGAAGAAAGTATTGATAAAACTAAAACAATAAGATAGGTAAATCAATTCCCATTTTTTATTAATTTCTTATTACATTTTAAAAATGATTACTAATGGAAGTAATTGGAAAAAACTTAAAAGAATTTGAGATAATTGAGAAGATTTTAGAGAAAAAAGCAGTATTTTCGATTGACCCTGGCGAGCAGTTATTTAAATGTATCTTAGGACTGAATAAGACTGAATCTAAGGTGCTCTGTCATTTATTGAAGAATAAAGATGTTAGAACCTCTGAAATAGCAGATGAATTGAAGATGGATAGAAGTTCAATTCAAAGAGCTCTTCAAATGCTCTCTATGTTAAAACTTATTGAACGTAGTTCGATGTCAATGAAAAAGTACGCACATCTGAAATCGTTAAAAGATGCTAAAAAACAAGGATACCTTTATGTCTATAATGCTAAAGATATTGAAACTATAAAAACTCATTTTAAAGAGTTGTTAGATAAATGGTATAGTTCAATGCTGAAATATATAGTGAATCTTGATAATCTCTGTGAGTGTTGTGGTGTTAAATTTGGACCATGTTAACTTTTTAGATAAGAAAAAAAAATTAAAACATGTAGATTACTTTAAAAGGAAGATTTGCTAACTTTTCTTTTAAATCTAGTTTGAATTCTTCCGAAACAGGTTCAAAACCATCTAAAGTATAATTACTGATAGAAAAATGGTCTGGTTTAAGAACCAATAGAAATTCCTTTAGTTTTTCCACATCTCTAGCGTTATCATTAATTCCTTTTAAAAACATAGTGTAAATGCCTAATTTACCTTTGAATTTTTTACTAAATTTAAATATACCTTCTAAAACTTCTTTAGGATCTATTGAGTCAGGACATTTGTTGATTTTTGAAAAATGTAAATTGTCAACGGTGTTGAGATTAATCGCAACCAAATCACATCCATTAAATACATTCCAAGCTTCTTTATTTTGAAAAATTACACAATTTAGATAAACCCCTAATTTTTGGTGAGGATAGACAGTCTTAATCATTTTTGATATTAGCTTAAAATTTGAGAAATTTACCGTATCACTTATCCCCTTAAACCAAATTAAACTTGGAATGCCTTGACTATGAATACAATCTCTAATTTCATAAAAGATCTCTTCAGTAAGGTTTACTAAATTTGAACCTTCGTTGTAAGAACTAAAATCAACTGATAAAAGTGTTCCGAAATTATAATTAAATTCAAACGCTTTTACAAATTTATAATCCATTATACTTCACTTTTTCTTTTTAATTACTCTATCTTTTTTGATTCACCAAGTAATACTTGGACTTCAGAAATCAAATTCTCTGCTTTTTGGATGAAATCCATTCTTTCACTAGGATGCATTTTTTCTACAATTTTTTTAGCTTTTCCATAATATTCAAGCGCTTTTTCATATTTTCCAAGTTCTTTATAGCAATCTCCCATTTTTAAGCATGTTGCGAAAGCAAACCAACCAGTAGGTTCAAGATTTAAAGCTTTCTTTAATTTTTTAATAGCTTTTTCATACTCTCCGAAAGCTACTAATACCTCCCCATATGTATCATAAGAATTTCCAATAGAAGGACTAAGACTTATCAACTTTTCGGCTGTTTCAATTGCTTCCTCTCTTCTTCCCAAATATCCTAATATTATAGCTTTATTATTGATAATATGACTATTTTCTGGATTTAATTCAAGTGCTTTGTTAACAACTTCTAAGCCGTTATCATATTGTTTTAGGTGGACATAGATATATGATTTATGTAAGAGAAGAGCTCTTTTCAAAGTTGGTTCACTTATTAAATACTCATCAATCAGTTTTAAGGCTTCCTCCTCTCTCTTTGAGGTTATTAGATAGTAAATTTTCATAATAATTAGAGATTTCAAAGTGGGAACCATTTCCATTGCTTTCTGAATAGATTTAATTGCATCATCATATTTTTCAAGCCCATTGAGAATATGTGCTTGAAATAGGAGATATCTCGTTTTATCGTAGGAAAATGGCTCAAAAGAAACTGTTAATTTTATTAATTCCAAAAAAGTATCAATATTTGGCTCTTTCAAAGTAAATCTATAAATTAAATTATATCCTAATGCCAAAGCTTTTGTAAGAAATGAGAGGGGGTGATCTGGAAAAAGAGTTAAAACTAAGTTTGCGATTTCTAAAGCTTTTTCAAATTTTCCTCTTGCTAAATAGGAAAATGCCAAAATAAAATAAGCTTCTGTATCAAATCTAGGACTCTTTTTAAGAGTATTTATATCTATTTCCTGAGTTATCAGATGTTTCGCTTCTTTATATTTGTACACCATACAGTAGTATAAACTTTTCAACAGTAATAGTTCTTTATCGTTTGGGTTCACCACGAGTAAATTATCTATAATCTCCAGAGGTTCATTATAATCTTTTACTAATGACATCCAATTAGTAATATAAGTTATGTATTTCGTTTTTAATAATAGGAAATTACCTGGATTTTGAGATAATGATTCATCAATTAATTGGAGTGCTCTCTCACCTTCATACCTTCTCAATAGTATTTGAGCTTTATGACTAATTAAAGCTGTATTATAAGCTTTCACTATACCTTTATCGATAATTTCTAAAGATTTCTCATATTGGTCTATCAAAAAGTATGTCAGTGATTGCAGTAAGTATCCAATAAACTCTTCTGGATATTTCTTAATAATTTCATTTGTTAATTCAATTGAACCGTCAAAATTTCGTTCTGCTGTAACTAAAAGGTCTTTTATAATTAACTGATTAATTGTTTTTAACTTTGTTGAATTTTTAGTAAATAACTCTTTTGCTTTAGATAATTTGAGTTTATAAAATGCTTTGGAAATTTTCTTAAAGATTTCTAATTTATTTAATGGATAACTCTCTTGAACGTCTTTTGAATTTACATAATATAGTTTGGTTAAGTGCATTATATTTAACACATTAAAAATATCGGTACCTAATACATAATGAAACTCATCCTCCTCTCCTCCTATTGGGAAATTAGCCGGTTCAAAAGTTTGAAATTCTTCAAAAATATTTTGCCATACAAACCCTTCTAGTTTTGCTTCACTATCAATTAATTTTTTCTCAGTTTCTATTTTATATGCCAAATATTTAATATATTCAGGTAAAAATCGTTTTAATGAAGGTTTCAGATTTTCGTTGAATAAAGTAGTGCAAATGTCATCTATAATTTTATCTAAAAGTAATCCCACATCTATAGTCGTAGTTTCATGAAACTTGTTTAAATATGTAAATTTTATAATATGTTTTTCTACGATAGCATTTAGAACTTTCTCAATTGTCTCATTCTTTTGAAAATAGTAAATTCCTCCTTGTTCGTCTTCAATCGTAAAGAATTTAATGTCAAAAAATGCATTATCCACAATTTCTCTTATATAATAATCTAAGGTTGTTTTGTCAATTTTATATTTTAATGAGAATAGTTTAGGTGAAACAAATTCTGGATATTGATTTGGATGATTTATTGAAAGAAACAATAAAATTTTGTTAAATACTTCCTCATCTTTTAACATAGATTTTACTTTGGAATAAGAAAACTTTAAAATGTGATCAAGATAGCGATATTTTAAGTCATCATCCTCAATTTTATATTTCTTGAAAAATGATCGAGTTTTCTCTGTAATTTCTTCAATTCTCTTACTTTCTTGTTCTAAAATGGATTGGCGATCCAAATCATAAGATTTCAAAACCCGTAAATATTCAGTCTTTCCTAAGGGTGTTATGATATATTCCTTGTTTTCTCTTGCAACAAATCCGTCATCTAGTAATGTATTTAAAGTATTGGATAATGACGATTGATTAATTGATAAAGGTTCTTGTTTAAAATCTGACCATTTACAGGAGTAATTATTATAAAGCATCCATAGAATCCAATGGTCATAATTCCGATATTTGGTTATTCCTTTTGGTGGATATTTTAATCTCCTTGTTCCTAACTTCCTGTCATATACTAATTCGCTAAATCTATCCCTTCCCTGTGCTGTAATTACATATTTCCCTTTTTCAGGCTTTTCAATATAATCCTTTTTCATTAATTTGTTTAGATTGCCTGATAATGTTGAAGGACTAATTTCTGCTTCAAAATCTGCCCACTCACAAACATCATTATTAGTAAGCATCCATAATATTACATATTCATAATCAGTCTTTCCCATCACGGGATTTAATATCTCTCCAGGAGGATATATTATACCTTCTGATCTACTCATAATAAAACTCAGCTTAATAAGATCTTATTTCGTTATTTATATATTAGTTCATCATCCTTTTAAGCTTTTCACTTCAAACTAAATCATGAACTTCAAGTGAAGTGCGAAGTGCGAATCTATAAATTGCAGTATGATCTACTTATTCTTAAGAAAAATAGAAAAAAAAAGTGATGAAAAAAAATGGTTCAGGTATATAAGAAGCAGGATAGGGAAGCCATTTTTATTCTGATTCCCGAAATTAAGGAAAAAGCAGAGAAAATAGAAAAGAAAAAAGAGCAGGATAAAAGGAAATTAAAAATTAGAAAACATATTAAACAACATCAAAAGAGAGTGAAAATTGGTAAAATAGGAAGTAAAATTGATGCCTGCAAATATCAGGTAAAAATTTATAATCGATAATATAAAATTGATGTTGGAGGTAATAAAAAATGAGCATAAAACAGATTGAAGAAAAGACAAGATTAATAATCATAACGAGAGATCTTGAAAAATATCATTCGAGATATATTTCTTATTAAAACCTTTTTTTTTCCTATTAAATTAAAATGGAGAGTGAAAAGATTGGCCAAAATATTAATAAATTGTAGAAAATGTGGAAAAGAGATAAAACTTGACTTGGAAGACACAACAGCGCTATGTAGAAAATGTCGGAAGAGTCCTTTAGTTCATAATGCAAAAACAACTAGATTTTTTGAGTTTTAAATAATTAGATAAGAGTTATTATAAATAAAAAAAAAATGAGAATAAAAAAAGAGAGGGATAAATATGCCAAAAAGAATAAGGGTACCTTGTATGAAATGTGGTAAAGAGATAAAGTTAAATTTTGACGAGTCACGGGCAATTTGTAGTCATTGTGGCAGATAATATTCGAGAGATTTGTTAAATCTCTCAAAATTTTTTTTATTTTTTAATTAATTATGCTTGCTTTCTTTTCCATTCCATAGTTAAGGGGTGAGATTTTATCTCGCCCTTTAATTTTTGAATTTAATTGAGATTCTAAGATAACTTAATTTTATGTGATAATTAATCCCCCATCACTTTATAATTGCGATTTCTCTAAAAATCATCAATTACATACTAAGATTTATATTGATAAAAAGGATAAAATGAATAATTATAGAAATATCAATTATTTATACATTTTTTCAAAATTAACATAACTCATTTTGGGATTGGTTATGAGAGAAGAACTTGATTATAAACATATAAAACGCTTGTTTATAAGTGCTTTTACTTATAACTTCATTTTTTTAATCAGTCTTAGCTTATTTAATCGTCGTTTATATATCCCGATGTTAATTTTTTATATGTTCCTGATATTTATGATTTCATTTCTTACAGAGATTATTGTAATTAAATTGTTTTTAAGAGAAAACAAACCAGAGGAAACCTACACGAATTTCTACATATCTGTGTTTTTTGCAAATCTTCTAGCTTTTCCTCCTAAGCAAGTTATAACCTTTATTTTTTTTCCGACAGTAATAGTATATGAAAATCGAACTTTTATTTTGGTTATATCTATTTTAATAGAAGTAATTCCAATTATATTAAAATGTTTCATAAACTTAAAAATCTACAGAGAATTCAATAGAATTTCTTTTTTTGAATATGAGGTTGAAAATCAGACAATTATAACATTTTCCATCATTGCAAATGTAATATCGGCAGGATTAGAATTGATTGTATTATATGGTTTAGCTAGTGCCGTGATGACGATAACCTAACTCATTTAAGTATTTTGGTATAATTTTACCATAGAAACATTACAACTTATCCTAAAATATCTGAGATTTAAAACAAAAATTTAAATGGAGAAAGAGGAAAATATCTTCTAATTATAGAGAAAACCAAAAAACAAATTGTTGTATTTTGAAGAAAATTAATATAATTAGTGTGAATATTGCGTTATTCTTCGTATTACTAATTTTAATAATTCCTCGTGTTA
>JAEOTW010000352.1 GCA_016839655.1 Promethearchaeota archaeon
GCATATCTAAAAGCATAATTGTAAAGTTAGAATTCCAAGAATTATTATAATAACCTGAAGCTGTGATGTCAAGTCTAAATCGAAAATTAGAATCATTTATCATAGGATTTAGAAAGAATCCATCATATGTTTCCAAATCGTTTATGAGAGCATTTTCATCTCCAGAAGCTGTTACCATTTCTGAGGGGTAAGAAAAATGAATCACCATGCCCAATATGGCAGTGATAACTCCCAGTAGTAAAAGAATTTTAGTTGTTCTATTTTTTTTTAGATTAAACATATATAAAATCGATATAAGTAACCTTAAAAAATAGTCATGTAGAATATTGATCTATAAGTTCGAATTAAAAATGAGAGTTTTTGTTTAGTGAATAGAGAGTTTTATTTGAAAGTTTTTTACTTAAAACAACATCAAATTCTTCTAGCTTTTGAATATATTTTGTAGTTGTAACAGGATGCAACTTTAATTCCTTTGAAATTCTATATTTAGGGCAACCATCAGGTTTATTTTTTAAATAATGAATTATTCTTTGACTTCTTTCTCTATTCAAAAAATGTGAACGTTTTGCAATTTTCTCTGAAAGTTTTGAATCAAAATAGATTTCTCTATTCTCTACTTTCGAATTTTTAATTAGGTTAAATTTTAGGAGCATATTTATATGCCATTTAACCAAAAATATTGACATTCCTAATATGTTCACAATGTTCATGAAATGAATTCCGGGGTTTTCTATAATTAAATTGTACATCATTAATCGATTCGAATTATCGAGAAGTTCAAAACGAGTTAATTTAGAACCATCAACTATTATACTTTTTTTTATTAATTTGTTTATTACACTTTCTATACCATTTCTGTTCAAGGAAGCTTTAGAATTGGGTAACCTCGTATTTAAATAGGAAACTACTTTGTTAATTTCCAAGAAACGGTTCTTAGATAGATAATCTTTAATTAAATCTAATATAATACCCTCTTGTGCAGAGAATTGTACTTCTACCTTACAGTCTACAGATTCATTTTGAAGTTCAGATTTACTAAGTTTACTTTGTCTTTTGATGATAATAATAACATTTGAAATTAAGAAGAAACTTAACAAAGGAATACCTATAATCAATAACTCTTTATCAGGCAATTTGGAGGATGTAATACTTAAAAGGATATAGGAGTTAAAGTTAGATATAAAAACTTCAATTTCCTCATATTCTTCTGATTCTTGGTAAAATAATTCCTTTGAAATATTATCTTTGGCCGAATTACCATAATTTTGAGAAACTATTAATGTTGCAGTTGAGAAGAAAATTAAAAAAACTAAAGAGCTTTTTAATCTTGAACTTTTTAGCAATTTACAGAAATTCATTTTTTAAAATTACTCAAATTATAACTGGTAAAATTAAAGCATAGAGATAAATTAATAGTTAACTACTAATAAGAAGAATTGTCAAAATTTCCTTAAATAATCATCATGTAGAAATGTGATCAATGAATTAAATCATATTTAATTTTAATTTTATATAAATGATTATTGAAAAAACTTTAGAATTAATTAAGCAAATATATCGAATCCATAAAATTTTTCCCCCTAAAGTTACTAAAGTTGTTATAGGATTAGGTTATACTGGTGTTGAAGCTACAACTTATGCTTATAGCCCTTTTTTGGGATTAGCATCAACTTTACCGAGTATTATTCAGGCTTCTGATTGCACCAAAATTGAATTTGCTGGTGATCTTACTGAGAAACCCCTTAGAGAGTTATTAAGTTGGTCCATTAGACCTCCGAGTTTAGAAAAAATTATTGGAATGGCGACTTTAAATAGTATATCTCAGCATGTATTAAAAATTATAAACCCTCATAAAAAGCTTAAAGGAAATGTATTAGATTATTTGACTGTTAATGAAGAAACGAAAGTCACCTTTATAGGGTTAATAAAACCTTTAATAAAAGAAATAAGTAAAATAACTCAATTAATAACTATAGTGGAAGATTTTTTTCCTTCTCCCTCAAAATTTAATGATTTTAAGTTTAGGAATAATATAGCTGAACTTAAGGAGGAGGAGATCTTTACTGATCTCCTAATTTGTACTGGTACTACTTTAATAAATAACAGTCTTGAGGCTATTTTAGAAAAATATAAAAGAAAAGCCCGAAAAATTGTTTTACTTGGTCCAACTGCTAGTATGATACCTGATATTCTATTTGATAATGGTATAGATATAGTAGGAGGAATGGAGATATTTAATTCGGAAGCTACTTTAAAAATTTTACAGGAAGGGGGAGGGACTAAATTATTTACTAGATATGGAAAAAAATACAATTTGATGAAGGAATGAATTCATATAAATTCTTGAATTTCTATAAGAATTTTATATAAAAATTAATTCCAAAATACCAAATAATTACATATTAGAGCAAAAATAAGATGGCAGAGCTCTCATTTAAAGTCATTGTGATAGGGCCTGCAGCCGTAGGGAAATCCAGTCTTATAAGACGATTTGTAGAAGATAAATTCACTTTAGCTTATAAGTTTACAATTGGTGTAGATTTCTCCACTAAAATTATAGAATATGACTTAGAAAAGAAAGCAAGAGTAACTATTTGGGATATAGGTGGTCAAGATCGTTTTAAAACACTACGCCGAAATTTTTATACTGGTACTCATGGTGCTTTAGTGGTTTTTGATCTTACAAGAGCTCAGACTTTTTCAAAAATGAAGGAATGGATCTCTGATATGAATCAATTGCTTGAAGAGGAAGTTCCACTTGTAATTCTTGGAAATAAAATCGATTTGGTTTCAGAAATTGGAATAGTAGTTGATAAAAATGAAGCTAAAGAATATGCTAATGATATCGGAAGCTTTTATATTGAAACTTCGGCTAAATCAGGTGATAATGTTCAAAAAGCTTTTGTTGAACTAACTAGAATGATTGTAAAAAATTCTTTCAATGAATAGCTTCTTGGTAGTCTGATTTTAGGTTTATATTATAGAATCTCTGTTTTCACTATTAATTTGGCAGGGTAAAATTTAGAAAAATCGAAGGATTTATTTCATTTATAAAGTTTGTTATAAATTACCATTTAATTAGGATTTGTCTTATAAATTTAGTATAATATTTTTAAATATTGATTTTTAGATTAAACAAGTTAGCTTGATTACCATAAATGTATGAGTATGTACTAAAAATTATAGTCATTGGTCCAGGAAGTGTCGGAAAGTCTTCCATCATTCGTAGATTTGTTAAGAATGAGTTTTCTTTCGACTATAAGTTCACTATTGGGGTAGAAATCAATTCCCATTTAGTGGAATATAAGAAAGGATCGTTTGCTCAGCTTACAATATGGGATATTGGTGGACAAGAACGTTTTAAAATATTACGTCGAAGTTTTTATGAAGGTACTTATGGGGCATTAGTGGTATTTGATCTTTCAAGACCACAAACATTTTCTAAAATGAAAGAATGGATATCTGATTTAAACTTGATACTTGAAAATAAAATTCCATTTGTGATTCTTGGGAATAAATCTGATTTAGTTCCTGAAATTGGTGAATCATTACACCAAAATGAGATTGATCATTTTGTTGAGAAATTAGATAGTACTTATTTTGAAACTTCAGCAAAAACTGGTGAAAACATTCAAGAAGCATTTGCTCATCTCGCAAGAACAATCGTAAAAAAAATATTTAACGAGTAAGTCTATTCTCTAGTTTTGAATTATGTCGAGCCTAAAAAGAATTTCTATTTAAACTCAATGTTTTGGAAAATGTTTAAATATCGGATTTAGATTATTTATTAGAATTGTATATTAGATATGATCAATCAATATGGTGAGAATATATTTCACACCTTTATGTCTTTAAAATAATTATTATAGGACCTGGTGCTGTCGGAAAAACCTCTTTACTACATAGATTTGTTGAAGATAAGTTCTCTTTCAGATATAAATTGACTATAGGAGCAGATTTCCTTTCAAAAGTAATTGAAAAAAACGGAGATACTATAAAATTACAGATATGGGATATTGGCGGCCAAGATAGATATAAGTTTTTAAGATCAAGCTTTTTTGATGGGGCTAATGGTGCGTTAATTGTGTTTGATCTTTCAAGATGGCATACGTTTGAAGAGCTTGAAGATTGGGTATCGGACTTACGAGAATACGCTGGTGATAATACTCCTTTTGCTGTAATTGGCAATAAAGCAGATTTAATCGACAAAAGAGATGAACTTTATGAACGAGAAAATGCTGAAGTATTTGCCAAAAAAGGAGATACTTTTTATATTGAAACGTCTGCGAAAACAGGCGAAAAAGTAGAAGAAGCGTTCAGAGATCTTACGGAAAAAATGATCAAGAATGTAAGTTCTAAATAAATTATCCTAAGAATCCACGATTTTCAATAATCCAAATGAAATAAGATTTGTATAGAATTTGGATTTATTTCTCTTAATCATTTCATTCTTAAGATCCTCATATTCAAATGACAAATCATCTAATTTCCTTTTAATTGATTTCATACCAGCGTTTATAAACTTGATGTCTTCTTCTATTTTTTTAAAGTAATCTAATCGTTCTTTTTTCCTATCTGCATCCGTTATTTTTTCTATATTATGAAGCTGGCGTGTTGTAGGTCTTTTGTTTTCCTTTTGCTCTAAAGTTTTTGCTAGAGACTCGAGTTTAAGATTGAGAGTTCTTCTTTTATGAGAGTATATTTTTTCTTTTTTCTTTTTTTGCTGGTTATAAATAGTATCATTTAAAACTTTAATTTCCCTCTTCCAGAGAGTAGTTTTCAATTTAACAATCTTTTTCGCTTCTGACTGTAAATTGTTTATTAGATTGAAATTTATATCCAATTTCTGAGTGTTTTCATTAAATAGAAAGATTTCATGAATATTTTTAATATCTAATATGCAATCTGCAAAATTTTTAATTTCAGTTCCATTTTTATCAACTACTATAGCAGAAATTTGATTTTCAATTATATATCCTTGAAATTTCACTGAAAAGATAAATAAATACAATTCTCTATCTTGAATGGAATTAATATCATAAAATTTCCCTAATCCTTTGCTACTTATGGATAATGCACTAAAACTTCCCTTAAATTCATCACTTAGGCAAAAATCTAAAAGATTATTAATCACCGGATGTCCTAACGCAAAAAAATCAATTTCTTCCATTTTTCTTGCAAGTTCTATACTAAAAGTCCCATTATATTCACTTTGAAATTGATACTTTGGATTTTTTAAGAGTTTATTACCTAGTAAAATTCTTGAAGAAAAATTAAAATCATCAGAGATCTTTCCATGAAGATCTTGAAGATCTAATAATTTTCCATACAATTTCTCTTTATTGTCGAAAAATAACTTTATTAATAAGTATAACTCATTATGAGTAAGTTTTACATCCACACACGATGCTAAGGATGTTATTAAACCCTCCATTTGGAACGATTTCTTATCGATCATTAGATCATCTAGCTGCATCTCAATTTCTTTTGCTTTTCTTATTTCCTCATCTAGAGTTCGATAAAATTCATTAAGCCTCTTGCGCTTTTTCCCATCTTCCTCAGCAAAAATTACTCCTTTAAAATCTTTTTCAATCCTCCCAATGATTGGTTCCAAAATTCCAATAGATTCTTCAAAAAGATTTATCCTTTTTATGATGGCATGAATTATATCAGTTTCAACAGTCCCTTCCATAAATATGTTATAAATATAAATTTCTTTTGATTTCTGACCAATTCTATCCAATCTACCGATCCTTTGTTCAAGTTTCATTGGATTCCAAGGTAAGTCATAATTAATCAAGACGCGACAGAATTGGAAATTCCTTCCTTCACCACCAATTTCAGTTGATATCAGTATTGAAAACTTTTCACTAGAGCGGAACCTTTCAACTGATTCATCTTTTTGTATCTTATCTAATCCTCCAAAAAACAATTCAACCTCAAAATTAGTATTATGGTTCTCTATTAGAGATTTTAGAAATTTTAAAGTATCAACAAATTGAGTAAAAATTATTATTTTCTCCCGAGGATTCTGCGAGTAGATTTGATCTAATAATTCAACTAATTTAGCTGATTTCGAATCGTATGGCAATGCGTTTAGTTTATCGTAATATTCTTTTAATATTTTCTCTTGATTAAGGAGATCAATTACTTCCTCTTCCTTTTCTTTAGCAGATTTATTATTAAACACATCAAATATTTCACTATCTAGGTACTGCTCTTCTAATTCTGCTTCATAATATTCAGGATCTCTTTCCTTTATTATCTTCGTATCCAGAAAAATATCCTTATATCTATCTAGTTGATCTAACCTCCTTTCAATACTTTTTAGAAAAGCTTGTTTTGAACTAGTCAAAAGCTTCTGCAAAGTTGTAATTATGAATCCAATTCCAACATTTTCTTTGGTTAACGAAGAATTATATATTTTTGCTAAGTAAAGACGAATTTCATTATAGACATCTAATTCTTCTTGAGTAGGATTTATCATTATCGTATTTACGATTCTTTTGTTTAATAGCTCATCAGTAAATACATTTTTCTTACGGTTTCTAATTAAGAATTTAGATAATGTATGATCTTCTTCTATTTTATTTAACAATTTCAATTTGAAAGAATCGTCCTTTATTTCAGAAAGAATATGGTTAAGATTCTTATTTCTTTCAACATATTTCAAATCTTTAAGAAGTTTAATTGTGTTTTTAACTTCAAAATTATTCAATCTATCAATATTATTCAAATTAGTAATCAACAAGTTTATGAATGGCATGTTCTTCCTGAAGTGTTCAAAATCACTAAAATTTTCGAAAGTTCCTGGATGAATTAACTCAATTAAAGAAAATAACTCAAATGAGTGTAATTGTAAGGGTGTAGCAGTTAATAAAAGCATACTTTCTGAGTTTAGACTCAAATCTTTAGCTAATTCATAATTAAGTGTTTCTCGGTAGTTTCCTGTCATTGCATTTACGAGATATCTTCTTAAATGGTGCGCTTCATCAAATATTACAATATCCCATGATATGCTTGATAATAATTCTATATACTTTTTATTTCGAGCAAATTGAAGTGAACATATAATTAAATTATCATAATAGAAAGGATTCTGCAGTATATCTGGATGTTTATAACTCCCTTTACGCTTTAATTCTTTAACTTTCTTACCATCATAAATTGTAAATTCGAGATTGAATTTATTGCTCATTTCAAAAGCCCATTGTTTCACAAGTGAAGCGGGAACAATAATTAAAATACGTTCTGCAAGATCTCTTGCAATCATCTCCTTTATGTAAATACCTGCTTCGATAGTTTTTCCAAGTCCTACTTCATCTGCTAAAATAATTCGTGGAAAAAATTCTTCCGCTAATCTATGGGTTACATTGATTTGATGTGGCATTAAAGTTAAACGTGAATTAGTAATACATTTTATCTGATATGATTTATAATATGAATAGAATAAATTTGCCCAATATTTGATTAAAAAGTTAGTTTGAGGATCTAAACTTTGTTTTGAAATCAATGTTTCTAAAGGTGTTTCATATTTTGAATAAATTTCATATTCAAAGATTTGAGATTTTTTACCATCTTCTTTTAAAAATTCATATGATATTACTCCATCCTGAACCAGAAAATCCTTTGTGTTTATATACCCAATTCCATTTTTAGTAACTATTTTGTCATTTAACTCAAACACATAGTGAATAAGATCAATTGGATGGATAATTTTGATAATGTTGTTCTTGAAAGAAACTTTAAATTTGTTAGTAATATAAGTATCTTCATCATCTAAGGTTTTTGATGAAGGGATTTCCAACTTTTTTATTACACGTCCTACTCCTAATTCAGGATTCAATCTATAAATAACTAAATTACCTTCATTAAATTTTTGCCCTTGGCAATAAATATTAAAGCATTTAGAAAATCTTGTTTCTAATTCTTTCCCACAGAAGGGACAATTAGGAGGGTTAATCTTCGAAACCATTAGCTTTACATTGTATCTAATATAAATAAAAGTAAAAATTTTCGTATTTTATAATTATTGGTGTTCTTTAAGGTAAAATAGATTGAATGAAAAGAACCTTGGAATTTTAAAACAGAAAGAAAAAGCTAATTTTTGGTATAGCCAAAAAAAAAGTAAAATTATACCCGAAATTTACCGAGAGATTTATGGGAATGATTATCCAGAGGAATTGGATATCGACAGCTTTGTTACCATGACTGATTTGCGGAATGTTGCTAATTATCTTAAGATTAAACCGGGAAAAACTATTCTTGATATAGGATGTGGAAAAGCAGGACCAGGATTGTGGATAGCTCGTGAAAAGGATATAAATTATGTAGGAGTAGATCTCTCAGAAGTTGCAATAGAAATAGCGAGAAATCGTGTAAAACAGTTTGAAATAAAATTTAAAGCAGAATTCTATGTAATGAATATAATTTCAACAAACTTTCCAAATAACTATTTTGATGGAGCGATTAGTATAGATACTCTTACATATATACAGGATAAAGTAAAAAGTATTAATGAAATATTAAGAATTCTTCGTTCAGATGCGTCATTTGTATTTACAGCTTGGGAAACACCAACAACAATCGTCGATTACCGACCTATTCTTCAAGAAGCTGGTTTTGAAATAATTATTTATAGGGAAATACTAAATTGGGAGCATAGACAACGTAAGATTTACGAGAAATATATTCAATCAAAAGACATCTTGATTGAAGATATGGGAATGGAGGCTGCTCTTCCATGGATTGAAGAAGCAACAACACGTCTTCCTTTATTAAAAGATTGGCGACGGATTTTTTGTGCTACTAAGAAGAGGCAATAACTTTATATTGTATTTAATATAGAAACAAGTAAAAATTTTAGTATTTTAAACAAAAAGTGAGTGTTTATGTCAGATGCCGGGATTGAACCAACTTATGTTGGTAAAAATAAGAACCTTGTTTTTGTAATTCCTAAAGAGCTATTTAATATGAGTTTAGGTCCCGCAGAAGTGTTAGATCGCGAGTTTGCTAAATTGTTTAGTAAGTATATCAGAGGAACATTTAAAGGCTTCCAAAAAGCGAGGAAAACAAAATATGGGAATGAAAATAATACTAAAACAGAAGCAGATCCTGATTTTTGGAAGAGTTTTGAACAAAAGGCTAAAGAACTTGATGTAGATCTCATAGGATATACTCCTGTTAATGAAAATTATATTTTTGATGGTCTCAAAGTTTATGGAAGAAATGCTATTGTTCTTGGAATGGAAATGAAATGGGATAAGATAAAAGAAGCTCCAGGAGCAATTTGTGAAATAGAAGTATTCCGTGTTTATAAAGTGCTAGGAGACGTTACCATTGATTTAGCAGAATATATGAAAGAACAAGGTTATAAAAGCGAAGCACATCATCCTTTTGGTGGAAAACTTCTTTATGGCCCTCATGCTACTGCAGCAAATTTAGGAATCATGGGTAGAAATGGATTAATTATCACTCCCGAATTTGGTCCTCGGCAGAGATGGAGTATAATTACAACTGATGCTGAAATTCCTGAAACAAAGGAAAGGGATTTCAACGAACTAACAGAATTTTGTGAGAAATGCGGTGCTTGCGTAAGGGAATGTAAAGGAGGATCTGTTCTTGAAACTCCAATCGAAAAAGAAAATGGAGTAATCACACATATAGACCGTTCTAAATGTATTCAGAGTATATTAGAAAATCAATACTGCTCTTTTTGTCTTCGAATATGTAGACCACCACCTCATAAAAGCTAACTTACATAAATTTTTTATAACAGTTATATTCAAATTAAAACAACCTTTTTATTAAACAATAATAAACCTCCATTCTTGAGATATTATGACTGAAACTAATGATAAAGAATCTTCAGACAATTTTAAAAGTAAGATCTCAATAGAAACTCTTAGAAAGGTAAACTCTGCTGCTAATTATTGCTATGATTGTAATCGCTGCAACGCAGTATGTCCTACTGCTTTTCTAGATCTTTTTTATCCACGTAGCTTAATTACTGATTTAACTTTTCTAACACCAGAAGAAGCACTAGAAAATAATGATATTTGGAAGTGCCTTACTTGCGGATTATGCTCAATTTATTGTCCAATGACTAAGGAAGACACAGGTGTAAATTTTACTCAAATTATTAAAGACCTACGCTCTCTAGCTTCAGAATATAAACCATTACAAGAAGGATTGCTAAGTTGTAATCATGAAAGAGTATATTCAAGTATACCTAAATTAATGGCAGAAGATAAAATTAAATTTACCAATAAAATAGGCTTCCTCGAGGGAACAGGTTTAAAAACGACTGATAAAGGAGAAATTGCCTATTTCTTGGGATGTGTTCCCTTTTTATCAGGTTCTGCCCCATGTGTTGTTGGATGCCCTGCGGGTGTTGATGTTCAAGGTTATGTATCGCTTATAGCAGAAGGGAAATATCAAGAAGCTCTAGATTTAATACGAGAAACAAATCCTTTGCCATACCTATGTGGACGAATATGTACTGCTCAATGTGCATTAAATTGCAATCGTCAACATTTTGATGATCCAGTAGCTATACGCGAACTAAAGAGGTTTGTTTGTGACTGGGAAGTTGAACATCCTAACCAAAGTAAAATAAAACCCGTGCCTCAGACAAAGGAGAAGATAGCTATTATTGGTGCTGGGCCAGGTGGTTTATCTGCAGCATACTTCCTCGCAAGAATGGGATATAAACCGACAATCTTTGAAAAAGGAGATAAAACCGGGGGTGTGGTTAGATATGGAGTTCCACAGTATAGACTCTCTGACGATGCGCTTGACCAAGATATAGAATTTATAAAAAGTATGGGCGTAGAAATTGTTTTGAATAAAGAATTTGGTCCTGATTTCACGGTTGAAGATATATGGGAGCAAAGTTTTAAAGCAGTTTTTATTGCTGTAGGCTTGTATGTGCCTAAAACTCTTAGGCTTGAAGGAGAAGATTTACCCAATGTAGATGTTGCAATCGATTTTCTTTTAGAACGGAAATATAAGTGTGCTGAAAACCCCGAAGAGTTTAAAGGTAAGACTTTTGGTATTATCGGAGGGGGTGCTGTCGCAGTTGATGTTGGCGAGACAGTGGTTCGCTTGGGTGCTACAAAAGTTGACTTTGTTGATATTTTAACAGAAGAGGCTTTAAAAACAGTATTGGATGACTTACATGAAGCGGAAAGAGAAGTTATGGAATATCATTTTGAAACTTCAACAGCAAACATCACTCAAGAACCAAATGGCAAATTAGCATTAAACTGTTATAAAATTAAATGGGGAGACCCTGATCCCGAAACTGGAAGACGTCCTTTGAGTAAGATTGAGGGTTCTGAATATAAAATAGTCGTCGACCATATTGTAATTGCTATTGGCCAAGGTCTTAATTCAGAACCACTCCTTGCTGCTACAGATAATAAATTAAAAATTGAGAGAGGAAAAGTTATCGTTGATAATTTAACATATGAAACTGGTATTCCGGGAGTTTTTGCAGGTGGAGATATTATTAATTATTCTTTAATGTGTGCTGTAGATGCGGTAGGAGATGGAAGAGAAGCAGCTTACTCAATTGATAGATATCTCAAAAATATGGATCTGAAAGAAGGTAGAACAAGAAAGAACGATCTTAAACGATCCACAATACCTAAAAAATATATCCAAACGCAAGTATGCCAAGATATGAACTTCATGCCTGGATCTGAGAGACTAGTTTGCTTTGACGAAATGGAGTTAGGTTTTACAGAAGAACAAGCAAAAAAAGAAGCTAATCGATGTCTGAATTGTAACTGTTGCTGTAATTCTGACCAAATTCCAGAGGATTTTGAAAAAGCTTTGGATACTTCAGGTGTTATGATATGTGACTATGGAAGTCAAGATATTTGGCCTTCAATAAACGCACCTAATTACTATGAGATTCCTAAAAGTGTAATTGGTTTATTAAATCGAAATGATATTACTCCGGTTGTTCTACCTCAAGAAAAATGTTGCGGACATGATGTTCTATGGCAAGGAGATGTTGAAACGTTTAAGAAATTAGCAGAATATAATTTTAAATTGTTTAAAGATGCGGGAGTCAAGACAATTATATTTAGTTGTGCTGAGGGATATTACACTTGGAAGAATGAATACAAGAAGTTATTTAAGGATAATGAGGATTTTGAGTTTGAGTTTTACCACTTAACTGAATATATTCTCAAAGAAAAGTTATTAGAAGACATAACATATCCTGTAATGGATAAAATAAAAGTGACTTATCACGACCCATGTAGGCTAGGGAGAATGAGTAATGTTTTTGATGCTCCTCGTGAGGTTTTGAATCTTGTCCCATCTATAGATTTAATAGAGATGGAGGATTCTAGGGATGATGCAGATTGCTGTGGTGTTTCTGCATACATATCTTGTAACCAAGATTCAAAACAGTTCCAAGAGAAAAAAATATTACAAGCAATTGAGACCGGAGCAGAATACCTTATTACTGCATGCCCCAAATGTATAACACATTTGAATTGTTATCTCAATGAAAATCGAGAATTAAAAAATAAAATAAAAGTTATCGATATTGTTAGCTTTCTTGGAAAATTACTATACTTACTCTAATAAAAATTATTTTCTATTCAATCAAAATTATCAGTATCCCATTTTACCCTTTATGGAGTAATTTTTATTATAACCATTTAACCTTCAAAGTTTACATATAAACTTAAAAAGAATAATCCCCTATTAAAAAAGCAAAGGGCATTTTTCAAATTAACATTAAAATTGAATACTATGAATGAGAAAGAAATTGCGTGGGATTTAAGCGAGATATTTTCAGGATATTATGATCCTAAAATTTCAGAAAATATGGACGCTCTCCTAAAAAATGCCGATGAAATTGTCAAGGAATATAAAGGTAAAATTAATGCGACTACTTTTACTGCTCAAAATTTACATGATCTGCTAAAAAAACATGAGGAAATTTTAGAAGGTATTGATGAAATTGGTGTATTTTCAGTAAATTCATTCCATGCAAACACTAAATTACAGGGAACAAAAGCACTCTTTAATAAATTCATGGATTTTGAGACAACTATTCAAAAAAAACTAACATTCCTTGATTTAGAAATTGGAAAACTAATTTTTGATAAGCCAGAGATGTTAGATAAAGAAAACCTTATTGAATATAAGAATTATCTTAGAAACATTAAGAGGAATTTTCCTCATAAATTATCAGAGGCAGAAGAAAACTTAATACTAGAAAAGGATCAATATGGAACGAATGCTTGGGAACAACTTTGGCAATCATGGATAAATACAAAAAAATTCAAAGCTATTGTCGAGGGTGAAGAAAAAGAATTAACATTTAGTGAATTATTTCCTTTACAGCAACATCCTGATAGGGAAACTAGAAGATCTGTCTTCTATTCACACTGTAAAGTTCTGAAGGAAAACGAAGATGTTTTTTCATCAGCTTTAAGAAATATCTGTGGTGATTGGGTTAATATATCAAATCGTAGGCATTATGATGGTCCAATTCATCATAGTCTAATTTTAAATGAAACTACTCAAGATATTATAAATAACATGATGAAGACTGTAGAAAAAAATATTGGGATATTCCAAAGATTCATAAAAATCAAAACTAAACTATTAAAATTACCAAAATTAAGTGGTATTGATACATGGGCGTATCTCCCCACTGAAAAAAAATACACGTGGGATGAAACCAAAGATTTTATAATTCAAGTATATGATGAATTTGATAAAGTATGTGGAGAATATGTCACTGATATTTTGAATAGAAATCATATAGACGCTAGTCCCAGGGATGGTAAAAGTGCTGGAGCTTACTGTTCTGGTTGGTATAAAGGAAAATCTGTTTTTATTTTAACGACGTTTATGGGTTTATTAAGTGATATTGCACCTCTTGCGCATGAACTCGGCCATGGAATTCACTATTATTTATCTTTTCAAGAACAAACATTTTTTAATCATATGCCTGCCTTTACTTTAGCGGAAACAGCCTCAACTTTTGGTGAATTGTTAATGACTGAATTTTTACTTAAAAATACAGATGTAAAAAGTGAAAAAATTGCTTTACTTTATAATCAATTAAATAGGGCAGGGATAATAATCTTCAATTTAAGTGCATGGATGTGGTTTGAACAGAGTCTTTATGATGCAATTAAAAATGGAGAATTTTTAGATGGTGAAACAATTTCTAAATATTGGTGTGCTGCCAGAGATAAGATTTATGGAGATAATGTTGATTGGCATGAGGAGATGAAATGGGAATGGGCTGCTGTATCTCATTATTATATGACTTATATGAGATTTTATAACTACCCATATATTTATGCACAACTCTTCGTTTATGCATTATATCATACATATAAAAATGAGGGTAAAGAATTTGTTCCTAAATTTAAGAAACTCTTAAGTGCCGGTTGTAGCTTATCACCAGAAGAGCTAAGTAAGATTGTAGGTTTAGATATTACTAAACCAGATTTCTGGCAACTTGGAATGAAACAATTTGAGCAATTTATAGATGAATTGGAAGAACTCATGAATTAATTCTTAAAATTTAAAAATTGTGGCAACATTTTAAATGTCAGTAGTTCTTATAATTTTAAGTTATTTAAATGAAAATAGAGAATTAAAAGATAAAATACAAGTTATTGATCTTGTAAATTTCCTTGGAAAATTGCTATTTTTAATATAACCTACCATATTATTTTTTTAAATTTTCAATTAAGCTTTCCAACCAGCTGAGAACGATTTTTCTGCTTCGATACTGATTTATCTTACAGAGTAATGTATTATCAGATTACATTTATCTCCCTCATCTATTACCAAGATTAAGTTAAATTATATTTCTTGTTAATTTTGTTTTAAAAGTATATTTTGGTTTTTACCAAATCGTAAATAGTACAATATCTTTATATATCAAAGGAACATACAAATATGTATAATTAGTGTTAGAAATCCACTATTATTACAAATTTGTAAAATAGAAAAACGAAATCTAATGTAAAAATAAATTAAAAAATGTAGTGAAATCAAAAAATGAAAAAAGAAAGACAAATCAAAAAAATCGGCTCATTACTGCTATTCTTATTTATATTTGGAAGTATTCTACTATTTTCCTTGCCTGAAGTTAATAATATTAGAGGACGAATATTAGAGGATGAAATTGGTGATGATTCAGATCAATTTTCAAGGGATTTACGTGGTGCAGCTCAAGATCCTGAATTAGCCCAAAACATTGATAATACCCAGACAACAACAGATCCCGCATACCAGGGGTATCCGGCAATCTATGGTGATCGCATCGTATGGCAGGACTATAGGAACGGCAACTGGGATATCTATATGCACGATCTTTCAACGGATACTAAAACCCAGATAACAACAAGCACATCATCCCAGGAGACTCCAGCAATCTATGGTGATCGCATCGTATGGATGGACTATAGGAACGGCAACTGGGATATCTATATGCACGATCTTTCAACGGATACTGAAACCCAGATAACAACAGATACCGCATCCCAGGGGCGTCCTGCAATCTATGGTGATCGCATCGTATGGCATGACGATAGGACCGGCAACATCGATATCTATATGCACGATCTTTCAACGGATACTGAAACCCAGATAACAACAGATACCGCAACACAGAGGCGTCCTGCAATCTATGGTGATCGCATTGTATGGATGGACTATAGGAACGGCAACTGGGATATCTATATGCACGATCTTTCAACGGATACCAAAACCCAGATAACAACAGATACTGCATACAAGGTGACTCCTGCAATCTATGGTGATCGCATCGTATGGGATGACGATAGGAACGGCAACTTGGATATCTATATGCACGATCTTTCAACGGATACTAAAACCCAGATAACAACAGATACCGCATACCAGGGGCGTCCTGCAATCTATGGTGATCGCATCGTATGGGAGGACTTTAGGAACGGTAACTGCGATATCTATATGCACGATCTTTCAACGGATACTGAAACCCAGATAACAACAGATACCGCAACACAGGAGCGTCCTGCAATCTATGGTGATCGCATCGTATGGATGGACTATAGGAACGGTAACTGCGATATCTATATGCATGAACTTCCTGAACTTGTTCAATTTATATATGGTACCAATTCTGGCCCCGCAAACCTGGATCCACATAATGCATGGGAATATTCTTCATTTGATGTTATTGAACAAGTAGTTGAAACGTTATATGCCAACGATTTATCCGATCCTGAACTTACCATCGTCCCGAGATTAGCATCGGGTTTTGGGACTTGGTCCCAAGATGGTCTAAACTATACGGTCCCACTAAGAACTGATGTTACATTTCACGATGGAACACAGTTCAATGCTTCAACCGTTAAATGGAATTTTGATAGATTAGCATATTTTATGAATATATCTGGTTCTTTACCTCAAGGAGTACCTACAACCCGGCTTACTGGATTATATCTTTGGCCTGATGGAACGCCGATAATTGATAGAGTAGAGATTGAAGGCGATTATACTGTAAAATTTGTGTTAAATAAACCATTTACTCCACTAGAAGCCTTATTAAGTTTTAGTGGATCAGGAATCATGTCACCTGCAGCAACACCTCCGGAGAATTATATTGATACGACAACTGGAGATTTAATAGGAACGGGTCCTTTTGTATATGATAATTATGAGGTAGGCGTTGAAGTCACCATGAGCGCATATGAAAATTACTGGGCGGGTGCTCCAAATATTGATGAATTAACATTTTCAATTATTCCAGATAGCCATGATAGAAATCAAGCATTATTAGATGGTAATGTTGACTTTATAAAAACCCCCGATATTTCAAGACTCCAAGAGTTTAGAGATGATCCATATATCACCCTTGTAGATGCTGGACAAGACGCAACAATTTACTATCTTGGGATGAATAACAGGATTATAAATGTTTCATTTCGAGAAGCAATTTCTTATGCTATTGATTATACGTATATTATTGATGAGCTCTTAGGAGGCGAAGCTGTTAGATTGAAATCTCCTATCCCATTAGGTATTACGTATGCCAACTGGTCATTTAATGTCCCTATCCTAAATCTTACGCGAGCAAGACAAGTCATGCAATCTATGGGATTCGGCGTAGGGTTCGACGTGAGTAATGACGCTGATTGGGAAGCCGCATCTTTTATATCATTCAACTATACTTATAATTGGGGAAATCAGTTCAGAGAAAATATGTTAGTTCTACTACAAGATAATCTCGGAAAAATTGGAATCACAGTAACAGATGATGGTGTGACAACGGAGGAATTATTTAACAGGTATTTTGAGACCGGTGGTCGTACTAGAGATCAGTTAGAACTTTACTTTCTTGGATGGGGTCCTGATTATAATGATCCAAGCAACTTTATTAATCCATTGTTTACAAATAGATCTGTAGCTTATAATGGCGCTCAATATAATGGTTTCTTGGCAGCAATAGAGGATGGTAGAGATCCATATGCCTTGAATGACAATGTTCAGCTCTTAATGGAAGCGGCTCTATCCGAACACGATCCAGTACAAAGAGAGAAATATTACGACAGAATTCAAGAACTTTTGATTGATCGAGATTTTCCATGGGCTTGGGGTTATGTAAGAAGAAATTACGATGTATATTCGACTGAATTCACCGGATTTCAATCAAATCCTTTGGATAAAGTATGGTTTTATCCAGTACGGCCTGAAATAGATTCAGATGGCGACGGATTAAATGATGCTGTGGAAATAACAATCGGAACTGATCCTCTGGATCCCGACACTGATGATGATGGATTACTGGATGGCGACGAAGTGGATATGGGTTCTGATCCTTTATTACCTGATACCGACGGCGATGGAATACCTGATGGTTATGAAGTATTAAATCTCGGAACTGATCCGTTAAATTTTCAGGATCCCGGATATTTTCCAATCACCATTTATAAAAATGAAGATTTTGAATCCTTAGGCTTTCCAGGTAATGGCACAGTGCTCAATCCTTACATCATTGAAGACTTATTAATTATTCATCAAAGTAAAACTCTAATACATATCGAAGATACAACTGCTTATTTTATCATTCGTAATTGCGAATTAAACGCGATTCGTGGAAGTACTTGGGGTATTAGATTGAAAAACGCAAGTCATGGAACAATTCTTAATAATAACGTATACAATACCGTGAGAGCCATTTGTTTAGAAGTAGGATCTCATAACAATAATGTTTCAAACAATAATATTCATGACAATAGCAATTACGGTATATTAGTCTCAGATTCCTCTTACAATATTATAACCGACAACGAGATCTATAACACATCCACAGATGGAATATATATTAGTACCGATGCCCATGATAATGAATTTTCAAATAATGTAATATACAATAACGATCGAGCAGGAGTATTTCATTATTCTGCAAGTAACAACATTTTCAATAATAACACTATTTACAACAACGAATACGGGATTTACATGTACTTTGCTGATAATTCAACGCTTTCTGATAATAAAATATATAATAACTCGATATATGGCGTTCCAATGTATGATTCAAACTATAACAATCTTTTCAGGAATTCAATCGTTAATAATCCTCAATATGGTATTTACATTAGTACTACATCAACATTAAATTCATTTGTTTGGAATAATTTTACTGGAAATGCAATAAACGCTTATGATGATGGGGTAAATAATCAATGGGATAATGGTTCGCTCGGTAATTATTGGGACGATTATACCGGCGTGGACCAAGACGATAATGGAATCGGCGATACTCCATATGATATCAGTGGTTCAGCAGGGAGTCAAGATAATTATCCAATTTGGGACGATGGGCCTGATTTAGACACGGACGGTGATGGATTAACTGATGTCGAGGAGAATGATATAGGAACCGATCCTTTTGATCCAGATACTGATGGGGATATAATCAACGATGGGGACGAAGTCAACACTTATGGAACAGATCCCCTTAATCCAGATACTGACGACGATGGTATTAATGATGATAGAGAAATCTTCGCACTAGGAA
>JAEOTW010000395.1 GCA_016839655.1 Promethearchaeota archaeon
AATGGACCTGACGGGAATTGAACCCGTGACCTCTTGAATGCGAATCATGTAATTAAGCGTCTTGCTTAATTAAATCAAGCAATCTTCCACTGATCTACAGGCCCAACTATAATGATTATATAATTATATTGCAAAAATCAGAATGACTAAAATTTTTTATTATTTTTCTTAGATTTTTAAAAAAAATAAGATTAATACTCAGTTCTGGCAATAATTTCATCTTGAGCGTTTTTTGATAATTCTGTAAAATATACAGAATATCCAGCGACTCTTACAACTAACCCTCTATAATTATCAGGATTTAGTTGAGCATCACATAGAGCTTCCTTTCCCACAACATTGAATTGTACTTGATAACCCCCTTCGGGTTGAAAAAAAGTTCTAAGAAGCGGATTTAAGATTTCTGTATTTAATGTATTTGGATGAAAAGCTAAAATTAATGAATTACCATTGGTCATTAACTCATTATTGAGTTTTTTAATTGAATTGAGAATGGCTGTTGGACCCTTTTTATCCATACCACTTGTTGGACTTAGACCATTTGAAAGAGGTTCTGTTTTTCTTCTACCATCCGCTGATGCTCCTGTGAAAACGCCAAATGCTAAATGAAATGTTGTGGAATAAATTCCGGGATTAAATATTCCGCCTCTATAATTTGAATGTTTTGAAATTTCTTCGCAATAAAATTTTGCGACCTCTACCGCAATCTGATCAACATAATCGTCATCATTTCCGAATTTCGGTACCTTATTAACGAAAAATTCTCGCCATTCCGTTCCTTTTTTTCCTTGATAAATACCTCTAAAATTCTTTGCAAGCATTTGAACTAAATCTTCAAATGATATGATTTTATCTTCAAAAACGGTTTTCTTAATTACAGCAAGACTGTCTGCAACTGTGGCTAAACCAATTAATTGTGGTCCTGTAAAATTATAAATCGCACCACCTTTAGTTATATCAAGACCACGCTCTAAACAATCATCTATTGTTGTAGATAAAAATGGTTGCGGCGTAAGTTCAGCAATTGCTTTATCAAGAAAATACATGGTTTTTACCATGTAATCAATGAAAAATTTCACTTGATTCTTAAAAACATTCCAAAGATCTTCATATGAATTAATCTCTCTATTATTTTTAAATCCATAATCTTTCCTAGTCAACATATCGACTCCATTATTCAATGCTAACTCTAAACATTTCACTACATTAAATTGGTTAGCATTTGTTGATCCAAATGATTTATATGGATGTTGAGGCTCAACACATCCGATTGGTGCATATTCTCGAGCATCTTCTAGAGTAAAACCTCGATTAATAAGACCGGGGATCATTACTTGGTCATTGAATAAAGCAATACTGGTACCACTTTTTATAGATTCCCCAACTCTCAATATAAAATCATCTGAGGTTTCTTTATGAATTCTAACACAAAATGTTGGCTGGACAGTTTTTATATGAGTATATGCATCCAAAATCATCAAAGATAATTCATTTGTAGCATCTTTTCCTTCACGATCTAATCCCCCAATTACTAAATTTTCAGCAATAGGAGGGCCTTCAACAGCTACTACCCCTTTTGAAATAACATAGTTCCATAAGGTAGAAATTTTAATGAAAAAGCATTCAATTAGATATTGAGCTTTTTCTCGTGTAATATTTCCCTCTTTTATATCTTTTAAATAATAGGGATATAGGTACTGATCTAAGCGACCTATTGAAATGGCAAAACCACCATCTTCTAAACCACATATTAGATGAGTAAAATAAATTAATTGTATCGCTTCTTCAAAATTATTAGGTCTATTTTGAGAGATATTATTACAAATTTTAGATATATTGTAGAGTTCTTCTTGACGTTCAGGATTCTGTTCATTCTTAGCCATTTCTCTTGCTAAGACTGAAAATCTCTGCATAAATTTCTTAGCTGCATCTAATAAAATGATTACTGATTCAAAAAAAGTCTTTTTATTGTTATCATTAGAAAATTTTTTTAAATTCTTCCTAGTTTTATGAATTAAACCATTTATACCATTTTTTAAAACATTTTCATGACCTGGAAAAAAATGACCAATTCCACTCGAGAGTTCTACATCTACAGCAAAAACGAGTTTTTCCATAATATCTCTTAAATCTGAGTCTAGATATGATTGAAACCGCTCCTGCACAGTAATTTCCTCATCTTTCCAATAAGGAATTATTACTTCTTTTATATTTTGTCTCTCTTCATTTGTTAAGTAAAGTTTCTGGACAGGACGAGTATCATAATTATCAATATCCTGATTTATTGTATCTATTCGAGCTTCGGGATACAATGGAGTTCCTACAAATTTAGTACATCTATTACCAATTATATATTCCTCATTCCATATTTTTAATGTCATATTTATCAAATAATAGTCCATGGCTTTCGCGAATCTAATAATCGGGTTTTCTCCTTTTGTTTTTTTATAAGATTCTGTAAATAATTTAGCTCGTTCGACACAAATTTCATGTGGTGCCTTTACAAGTTTGTTTTTCATTCTTAACGTACGTTCATTATAGCTTGAAATGGTAATATGTTCCAATTGCATTTGTATCCCAAAATATTATGAATCATTCATTTTAATTAAAAATATAATTGCTATGTTTAATAAACGTTTTTATTATATTTTTTTAAAAGATTCTGGGGAATTTCTAAAATTTAAATAAATTTCATCAAATGATTCTTAGTTTCGGGAGAAAACAATAAACCCGCTTTCTTTTTGTTATTAAATCTTTTGATAGCTACATCTAAATATTCTTTCTTTAAGTCAATTCCAATGAAATTTCGGTTTAAAATACTACATACAATTCCAGTAGTTCCAGACCCCATAAATGGATCTAATACCCAATCACCCTCATTTGAAGAAGATGAAATTATTCTATTTAATAATTCCAGTGGTTTTTGAGTTGGGTGTTTACCGAATTCTTTTTCATCCTTTGATATTAAAGGAATTGACCAAACACTTCTCATTTGTTTATCTTTATTCTTCAATTTATCTTTAGGATTATTCCATGCCTTCATTTTTTCATAATTAAATGTATGGTTTGAATTTTTAGATTTGCGAGCCCATAATACTATTTCATGGCTATGTGTAAAGTATTTACATGATAAATTAGGTGGAGCATTTGGTTTATACATAACAACATCATTAATAATATCATAACCATTGTTCTCTAATAGATAACCCACTTTATAGATAATATGTAACGTTCCAGAAACCCATAAACTACCATTATTTTTTAAAAGTCTTCTACAAGCTTTTAACCAAGAATCTATAAAATTAATATCCTCGTCGAAACCTTTTGATTTATCCCATTCTCCTTTATTAACCGATACCATCCTGCCCGATTTACACGTAATCCCATCATTTGATAAGAAATAAGGTGGATCAGCAAAAATTAAATCAAAACTTCTATCTTCAAATTGATTTAGTATATCTAAAGTGTCTCCATGGTACAAAATGAAATTATTCTCTTCAAAATAAGGTTTTATCATATTTGGGTAAATTCATCTTAGAAGTTATGAAAAATTCAATAAAATAGGTTAAGAGAATATAATATCTTTTAATTATTAACTTTAAAGTTTAATATTAACAAACAATTAATATTCATGTAAGAAAATCGTTAATTTATTCAAAATGCATTCGAGTTTTAAACATGATAAATAAACAAAGATTTGAGGAGTTATTTAACGAACATGTTATTAAAGACATTTCTGAAGAACAAATTGATATAGTTCTTTCAGGGCAATATGGTAAAGCATTAGAATTATTAAGAGATGCAGAGTCAACTGGATTGTTTCCTGCTTTAGTCGGTCCTCCTGGAGTTGGCAAAACCATTTTATGTCGATATTTTGCTAGTTTAAGGGCGAAAGAGAAGAAAAATAAGAGTTTTTACTGGTTAACTATGGATGAGAGTATAAAACCTTCTCATTTTGTTGGCTCTTTTGATCCCGCAATTACGTTAAAAAAAGGATTTGTATTGGAGTCTTTTAACCCAGGCCCATTATTAAACGCTATGCTAGAAGGGGGTACTTTCTTAGCTAATGAAATTAATAGAGCTACAGAATATTCTCAAAACACGCTATTAGAACCCCTAGAGGAAGCATCTATTGGTATTCCCCATTTAGGGAGAATAAAAGCAGATAACAATTTTTTCTTTATATGTGCAATGAACCCTGAAGAATTATCAGGAACTCATCGCTTATCTGAAGCTTTAAAAGATAGAATAAAAGTTTGGATCAAATTAACTTATCCTGATAAGTC
>JAEOTW010000383.1 GCA_016839655.1 Promethearchaeota archaeon
CGTTAAATACGGAAACAATTGCCTTTTATCTACTAAAATAAGTTATGCTAATGAGTTTGCGAATTTTGCTGAATTGGTGCCAAATGTTGATATTGTGCAAGTAATGAAAGGAGTTGGTTTGGATTATAGATTGAACCATAGATTTTTAAGAGCGGGAGTTGGTTTTGGTGGTTCCTGTTTCCATAAAGATGTCAACGCTATAAAGGCATGGTCAAAATCAAAAGGATATCAATCAAGATTACTTGAGGCAGTTTTAGGTATTAATGATGATCAAGCAATAAATATAGTAGATATAGCAGAAAATCTAGCAGGAAAATTAGCCAATAGGAAAGTCACACTATTAGGACTTTCATTTAAACCTGGAACTGATGATATGAGAGAAGCTGCGAGTATAAGAGTTGTAAATGAATTGAGAAAAAGAGGAATTACAGATATTATCGGTTATGATCCAAAAGCTTTAAAAACTGCGGAGGAAGAATTAGGAGATAAAATAAAATATGCTAATTCTATAGAAGAAGCACTTAAAGATTCTGAATGTGCATTATTGATTACAGAATGGGATGAATTTAAAAAGTTAATTCCAGATGACTTTAAAAATCATATGAGAACTCCGAATTTAGTAGATGGGAGGAGAATCTATGATTACAATAAATTCAACGAGTCCTTACCGTTTCGAGCTATAGGTCGAATTAATCCTTAAGTTTTTCACATTTCATTTTAATATTAGTTTCAGTTTCTTCATAAACAAAAAAGCCAGCCAATCATTAGGATTAGCTTGACGGAGCTTAATTATTTTTTTTCTTATTCTATTTCTACCATCAATTATCAAATCTATCAGTAGGTATTATTCGGATGATAAATAGCCAATTACTCCTTGCCCTTAATCAGTTTTACTAGGAAAATTACAATGAATATAGCTCCAGCTATAACACATATTATAGGTATAAATTGTGTAATAATCCCCATAATTAATCCTTCTGGAGTGCTAATAGAATCTAAAAAACCTTGCCAACTAGTAATAACAGGTGGAGTATATCCTAATAATGGAGGTACTAAAAACATTGTAATTATAAAAATCACGACAAGCACAATTCCGGTTATTAATGCTGTTAATTTTTTCATCTAAATCTACTTCCATTTTCCATATTTTTTAATTATTATTTTTTTAAATACAATTAAAGATTTGAATTTAAACTTTTTTCTATTATTATTACAACATTTCCCTTTTTATGTCCTGTTTCGACATACTTGTGAGCCTCAACAATCTCTTCCATGAGATATGTTTTATCAATAGCCGGTTTTAGTTTCCCCGCTTCAGCTATCTCTTTGAGAAAAATAAGTTCCTCAGCTTTTAATTTACCTCCTGAATCCTTTATAACATCCAGAAAAACTCCATTCTTTTTTAGTGCTTTTTTACCATGTGAAGAGGAAATCTTGGATACAGCATCAAAAATAACATCATATAGCTCTCCTTTTTCTGTAAAATCTTCTTTAGTATAATCAATTACCTTATCAGCTCCCAAGGCTTTCACCATTTCTAGATTCATAGTACTGCATACCCCCGTGACTTCCGCTCCATAATACTTTGCTAGCTGTACTGCAAAAGTACCAACTGAACCAGAAGCGCCATAGATAAGAATTTTTTGCCCACTCTGGATATTTACCTTTCTAAGACAATGCAATGCTGTAATTCCTCCAGAAGCTAAACCAGCGGCAGCTTCTTCAAAAGACATATTGGTTGGTTTTAATGCCAGTACCCCGTCTTCAGGTAGACACCTATACTCAACGTAAGCACCAAATTTAAAACCTGTCGAAGCAAAAATTTGATCTCCTTTCTTAAATTTTTTTATGTCCTTACCTATTTCTTCAATTTCCCCGGCTAGCTCCATCCCTAGTATAGTTTTCTTTGGTTTTCTAAGACCCATCATAAAATGCAACATAAAAGTTTGAAATTTATGATCAGGATGTGAACCACGTCGTACTATCACATCTCCTATTGTCACTGTCGTCGCATGTACTTTGATTAAGATCTCATTATCTTTAGGAATAGGTTTATCAATCTCTTTAAGCTTTAGAACTTCCGGAGGCCCATATTCTGTGTATACAATCGCTTTCATAATAATGATAATAGGTCGTTTAAATTTATAAAGATATACAACTACTAAACTATGTTCTAATTATGTTCAACATTTATTATTACATTTCCCGTCTTCTGCCCTTCTTCAACATACTTATGAGCATCAACCATTTGCTCCAATGAATAGCGTCTATCTATCACTGATTTTATCTTTCCCTCTTCGATTAGATCTTTAAGGAAATTTAATTGTTCAATCATTTCTTTATTATCTTCTCTATTCCCGCTTATGAAACTTATGTCGTTTTTCTTTGCAATTTTTTTATCTCGATTAATTAATGTTAATTTAGGATTAGCAGTAATATAGGTTCCTTTTTGATTAAAACATCCTAAATAATTCGATAACGGACTTTTACCAATTACATCAAAAATAAAATCATAGGTTTCACCACTTTGAGTAAAATCTTGTTGAGTGTAATCGATTACTTTATCGACTCCTATAGATTTCATAACTTCTAAACTCTTAGGATTGCCTACTCCTGTTACTACTGCACCATAGTATTTAGCAAGCTGTATCGCAAAAGTACCAATAGTTCCAGAAGCCCCTCTGATAAGAATTGTTTGTCCTTTCTGAATATCTGCTTTTCTAATATAATGTAGTGCTTCGAGTCCCCCAGTAGGAATCGCGGCAGCTGCTTCATATGTTATGTTATCCGGTTTTATTGCCATTACTCCCTTTTCAGATAAGCATATATATTCGGCATAAGCACCAAATCGAAATCCTGTAGAGGCAAATACTGGATCCCCTTTCTTGAATTTTGTTACCTTATTCCCTATTGATACAATCTCCCCTGCTAATTCCTGCCCTAATATTGAGTATTTTTTTCTTGGTCCTCTGAAACCAATTGCCAGTCGCATTAGGAACTTCAACAGGCCAGAAAATTTGAGACTTCGCATCTCACAATCTCCCATTGTTACCGTTGTTGCATTTATTTTTATTAAGACTTCATTATCCTTAGGATTAGGTACGTCAACCTCCTTGAGTTCAAGAACCTCTGGAGGTCCAAACTTTGTGCAGATAATAGCTTTCATTTTTTCTTTAATTTTCATTTTTTTCATCGTATTTGATTTTAAAAAGCTTCATGACATTCTTCCATGATTGCACATTTCGGACAGATCTTATATCTTACATAAACAATTGATCCTGCTA
>JAEOTW010000067.1 GCA_016839655.1 Promethearchaeota archaeon
AACTCCATGTTGGTTGTCCATGAAGACATAAAAATACTTCATTAGAATCTTGCGGCCCTTCGTCAATATAATGCAATCTTAATCCCTCACAACCCTTAAGATCATTAACGTAATGAGGTTGATATGGGAAGTCAGGAAGATTCTCAAATCTTTCTTCCGGAGTTCTTAAAAATTCAATCATAAATAATCAGTTTTTATACAATTTCTAAATATTCTCAAATTTGAAATAAGTTTGATTATTAATTGATATGAATTTATATTAATTTTATCAATAGAAATCATTTACAAGGAAGGTTTTAAGGATGACTGAGAAGTTATATTGGGAAGATGCTTACCAAACACAATTTAATGCTCAAGTAAAAAAAATTGAGGAAAAAGGTATTGTTCTTGACAAAACTTTATTTTATCCTGAGAGTGGCAATCAAGCAAGTGACCGAGGATATTTACTGTTTGGAGATAATAAATTTGAAGTAGACAAAGTCACTAAAGAAAATGATGAAATACTACATCACATATCTTCAGATTTTAAAAAAATAATTAATGTGGGGGATAAAGTTAATGGACAAATAGATTGGGATTATAGATACGGTATAATGAAAGCTCATACTTCTCAACACATATTTTCAGCAGTATTTAAAAATAAGTATAACATTGATACCCTCCGAGCCCTTCTAAACTTTGAAGAAGTCTTCCTCCAAGTTTCTCAAAAAATTGATATAGAACAATTAAAGGAAATCTTAATAGAAGTTAATAAAATTTGTAATTCTAAAAATCTAAACTTGAAAGCTCGTATTGTTTCAAGCAGTGAAACTAAAGGCATTTCTAATAAAATAAGAAGTACAATCCCTGATGAATCAAATATTCGATTAATTGAAATTTATAATTTAGATTTGGTTTGTTGTGGAGGGACTCATGTCAAAAATACAACTGAAATTGGACCTATTATTCTTTTTGAATTTAAAAAGGGTAATGAAATTCGATATGTTATTGGAAATAAAGCTTTAGAAATGGGTTCAAAAATTAATTTAGATATAATAGAGATATCTAATGACATAAACTCTCCAGTTGATCAGTTAAACAGATTGCTTAAGAAGCGTATAGAACTCCTAAATCGTCTAAAAGAACAAAATAAAAATTTGTCTCTTAGACTTTTAGAATCAATGTCTAAATCTCCTCATAGTAAAATCAACAACATTTCATTGTATTATATTGATGTTGACGTTGATATTAAGATTTTAAACAAAGCTTTAGAAAATTATCCTCCAGATTCTCTAATTGTTGTAAAATTTGAAAGTAATAAAGTTAGAATCATCTCACCTAATGATATAATTGATTCTAACAATTTATTACAGCAACTTATTCAAAAATTCGGTGGTAAGGGAGGTGGAAATCCAAAATCATCTCAAGGATTTTTAAAAGAAATGCCTATAAATATAATTTCAGAAGTAGAGGCAATAATTAGAAAATAAAATAAAGAATAAGGATTTAGGTTTTATTTAAAACCCTTTTCTTCCAAAAATGAAGTTAATCTAGTTCTATGAAACTTTAATCCAAGATCATCAGGATTTTCTCCAAACGCGAGAGCTAATAATTCAGTCACATATAAAACAGGAACGCTAAATCCCCCAGCTTTTTTCTGATTGCTATCAAATTGTTGAAAGCATGCTGGACAATTTAAAATTACTGCTTCTGCACCTGCATTTGTTGCACTCGTTAATTTGTTTTTTAATATTTGCATTGCAGGTTCCTCTTCAGAATTTCCCGTTCCAGTACCGCAGCATAGCATTTCTTCTTCATAATCAACAGGAGTAGCTCCTGTAGCTGCTACGATTTCCCTTAATTTGACAGGATTCATAGGATCATCAGTCTGTACTTTTTCTGAGGGCCGATTATAATGACATCCAGTATGACAAGCAACTTTTAATCCACTTAATTCTTTTTTTACGTTTTCTTTAATTTTATCAACATGCTCATGTAATACTTCTACAAAATGTTTCACATTGATACTTCCCTTAAATTCCTTTCCAACTGTTTTCAAGATCTTATTGATATGTTCCTTTTCATGATCATCATGTTTTAATTCTTCATTAACAAGTTTTAAAGTTTGAAAACATCCATTACATAAAGAAATTATATCTTTTCCTTCTCCTTCAGCTATAGTAAGATTTCTTGCACCCATTGCCATCCAGCTTAAATGATCAGTACTATTAAATCCAACGGGATCTGGACAACATGCAAATGCAGCATCAGATGTCTTAATTTCTAGTTTGTCAAAAACTTTTCGTGCTGAAGCCTCTATAAATGGAATTCTGTTGCCTATAACACATCCTTGAAACATTTTGTATTCTTCTGCTTTAGCCATATTAAATCATCTAATAGTATATGTAATTAACAATAATTTGTATTTGTAAATATTGAATTTTTTAAAAATCTTCTCTCTAATAATTTGGAATGATACTATTAGAATACTTATTAAAAAAAAAAGGATTAAAAATTGAAATAGAATTTTAAATGTGGACTCTTAATCTTTTAACATTCGTCGAGCAAATATAGCTATTATTACCCCCGCAAGACCATAAATACCATTAAAAGTGTTTAGAAGTATTAGAGGTAATTCACCTATGGTAGTTCCACCGAAGATGCTCGTGATAAGTAAGATAATTAAACTAATTAAACTAGAACCAATACCAATTCCTACTATTAATCTACCTACAAAATCTGAACTATAACCTGCAATAAAAGCTCCTATTATGACTGTGATACCCCCACCCATAGCTATAAAACTAAATACATTTAATATTATCTCAATGACAGCCTGCACCTCTGGACCAACAAATCCAGAAAGTAAAGTAAGGATTGTGCCTAAAAAACCAACACGACCGGTTAAGGAGCTTAATAACATCAAAGCTCCACCGATTATACACAAAATTACTCCTTTTTTATGTTCCATTATAGCATCCCTAAAAATATCAGTGTTTTTAATATTAATTTGAATATAAAATAAAAAATAGAACTTTTATTTAAATTCTGGTTAAATCTAAATCCACCATTGTTCTCTTATAAAATATTTTGGATTCTCTGATAAGTAACCATTATAAAGAAGTGGGAATTAATCGAAATATGATTAATCCCTTTTATGAAAAATTAGCAAAATTAGCGGTAAATTATTCTATCAAAGTTGAAAAGGGAGATAGAGTATTTATTTTAGGATCGGTATTAGCTGAAGAGCTTTTTCGCGCTTTATATATTGAAATTATTAAAGCAGGAGGTCATCCCCTTTTATATCCCTCTATTGAAGGAACAGATGATTTACTTTTTAAATATGCTTCAGAAGAACAACTCACTTATGTAGATGATGTAAGAAAGCAGATACATAAAGAATTTGATTGTATGGTTGCCATTAGTGCTGAATATAATACGAAAGATTTGAGTTTAGTGGATCCAAAAGTTCTTGCTAAACGGTTTGGTTCTCCTCAAATAAAAGAACTTTGGGATATATGGTATGATAGAGCCGCAAAAGAAGAAGCAAGGTGGGTAATCATTCCTTTTCCATGTAATGCATTTGCTCAAGATGCAAATATGGACCTAATTTCTTATTCAAGTTTCATAGAAAAAGCATTATATCTTGATAAAGAAAATCCTGTTCAAAAGTGGCAAAAGATTGAAGAGGATCAAAATAAATATATTAAATATTTAAATGGAGTTGAAAAAATCCATATTCTTGGAGAAGATACTGAACTAATTATGTCAATAAAAGGTAGAACATGGGAGAATGATTGTGGACGTTATAACTTACCAGATGGAGAAGTCGCAACCAGCCCTGTAGAAGACTCTGTTAATGGGCATATTCGATTTACATACCCCGCTATGCACTTAGGTAATGAAGTAAAAAATATCTACTTAGAATTCAATGATGGAAGAGTTGTAAATTCAACTGCAGATAAAGGAGACGAATTTCTTCAGGAGATATTAAAAATTGAAAATGCTGACAGATTAGGAGAATTCGCTATAGGAACAAATTATGGAATAACTAAATTTACAAAAAATATACTTTTTGACGAAAAAATGGGAGGTACAATTCATGTAGCTCTTGGGGATGGATTTAAAGAATTAGGATCTAAAAATGAAAGTGCTATTCATTGGGATATTTTAAAAGATATGAAAAAACCAGATTCCAAAATTATCGCGGACGAAAAAGTTATCTATGAAGAAGGATATTGGAAAATTTAAGCTTAAGATCAAAGTTCAATTCTATTTGGATGGGAGTATATATTCATTCTAGCCCCACGCGCAAATCCAATTAAAGTAATCCCATAACCGAACGCCAGTCGAATTCCAGATTCTATTGCTGCAGAAAGAGAAGCGACAATAGGAATTTTTGCTCTTATTGCTTTAAGTACCGAATCTCCTGTCAATCGTCCCGTTGAAGTTAAAAAAACATCTTCAAATTTATAATGTTTGAATAACATTTCTCCAATGACTTTGTCAATAGCGTTATGCCTACCGATATCTTCTTTGACACATAGCAAATTTCCCTTAACATCAAATATTGCAGCCCCATGACAGCCTCCTGTTTCACGATAAAGAGGTGTGTTTTTTTGCATTTGTTTTATTGCGGTAAAAATTATACTTGCTTTAATTTTTATGGAATCGTTAGATTTGATTTTATCTTTTGCATTGGATTTTTCTAAAGCTTCTTTAATCACATTGCGCCAAGGAGATGGTATTCCACAAGTAGTGTCAATAACTCGACTTACTGGATTAAGGTCTAGTTCTTCTTGGGTAAAATCAATATTATCATCTAATTCTATGAAAACAGAATTTTCTAATTCATTTACTTTGATTACTTTAATATCTTCCATTGAATTAATTATACCTATTGAAAATAAAAATCCAATAGCGAGCTCTTTTAGATCTTTAGCTAAACATATAATATTAACTAAAGGTTTTGAATTTACATATAAATCAATGGGAGTTTCATATAATATGATATCTTCTATTTCTTCTTTCTTCCCTTTTTTAATGCGATAAATCTTTACTTTTCTTCTGAACAAGAAAACCATTTAATTTTTTTATATATACTATTTTTTTTAATATAATGTAATAAAAAAGAATTGCACAAATGAAATATAGGAGTTAGAAAATTCAATTCAATTAATTTGATATATTTTTCGTGTTAAATTCTTGTTTACATAAAAACCAAATTTCTTATAAAGTCCTAAAGCTTTTTCATTTTTAGTATCTACTCCTAACTTAATATATTTACATCCTTTTTTGCGAAGACTCTCAATCCCAGATGCGAGTACTGCACTTCCAATTTTACGATGTTGATAGCTTGGAAGAACTCCAAGATTTCCGATTCCGCCACTTTGATCTTGTTCAGGATTTAGAAAAGTATCACACATCCCTATTATTTTTTCGTCGTCATAAGCAAGGCAATGTTCAACAATATGGTTCTTTTTGAAGCTCTCTGTCATTTTTTTCCATTTAGTTTTGGTTACTGGTTTATATTTGAATGAGTCTGCAAATGCTTTATTTAATACATTAACAGCACCAGTATAATCGTCAAATTCCTTTAGAATTTGAATTTTAATTCCTTTTGGGGTATTAGGTGGTGAAAATAAATCAAAATTGTCTAAACGCATAGACCATGTGTAATTAACTGGATTATGTCCTAAGTCTTTTAATTTATTGTCAAAGGGTGCGTGTAATTCTCCATCTGTTTGAAATAAAATTTCTGGAATATTTAGTTTTTTTTTGAGTTTCAATGTGGCATCAATTAATACTTCAGGCAGGTTTGAATCAAAACACTCTGGTTTTATCGCAGCCACTGTAAGATAAGAATCTTTAAAGAGAGGAGTGATGGCTAATCCAGTAAAACCAACAATTTCTCCTTGTTCGTTCTCAAAAATTAAAAAATTTCTTGATAAAACAACATCTTTACCTAATATTGTACGGAAAATCTCTTCATTCAATTGAAATGTTGATTCGGGATTTATGTACTTTACCATTTGATTATATAATTCTACAATCGTAGCTAATCTAAGAGATTCATCATATGGTCTAATCTTATACTTATTCACCTTCATAATCTATATGAATGATAATAATACATATAATCATTTCTCATTAAATATTAGATTCAGAATGGGTTTGTAGAAAAAAGATAATGAAAAAAGATTTTAATTAGGAACTCAAATAATTTGATATGTTCTTTGTGTCAAATTCTTTTTTATATAAAATCCAAATTTCTTGTAAAGTCCTAAAGCTTTTTCATTTTTGGTATCAACACCCAACTTAATAGTTTTACATCCTTTTTTACGAAGCGTTTCAATACAAGTTGCGAGTAGAGCACTCCCTATTTTTCGGTGTTGATGACTCGGAAGAACACCAAAATTTGCAATTAATCCACTTTGATCTTGTTCAGGATTTAGATAAATATCACATATTCCAATATATTTATCATCTTCATATGCAACGCAATGTTCAACAATATGATTTTTTTTGGTAGTGTTAGTCATTTTCTTCCATCTAACCTTAGTAATCGGTTTATACATAAATGAATCTGCGAAAGCTTTATTGATTATATTAACAGTACCAATAAAATCGTCCATCTCTTTTAAGATATTAATAGTAATACCTTCTGGAATCCCTGGGTGTGAAAATAGATCGAAATCATCTAAGTGCATTGACCAAGTGTAATTGACTGGACTAAAACCTAGACTTTCTAATTTCTCATCAAAAGGTGCTGAGAGATCTCCCATTGTTTGAAATAAAAATGTTGATACATTTAACTTCTTTTTAAGGTCCATTGTCGCATCAATCAATTCTCCAGGAAGTTCTGAATCAATATATTCAGGTAATACTGCATAAACAGCGACATGAGAATCTTTAACCCTTGGAGTAAGCGATAAACCAGTAAAAGCAATAAATTTACCTTGGTTATTTTCAAAAATTAAGTAATCTCTTGAAAATACAGTTTCTTGACCTAAGTACACCCGAGCAAGTTCTTCAGTTATATGTAATGTTGTTTCAGGATTTAAGTATTTAGCCATTTGATTATATAAATCTACAAGTAAAGATAATCCAATGGATTCATCATAAGGTTTAACTGTAAACAAATTTGTCTTCATAAACTCTATGAATTAAAATTAGATATATAATAATTTCTCTTTAAAATTCAGTAAAAACTTTAAAAAAATTAAGAAAAAATAGTGTTAAATTTATGTTCTTTCAATAGTATGCCCACATTCACTACAGAACTCAGCGTTAAATGGTAAGGAAAAACCACATTCAGGGCAAAAAATCTTCTGAAAAGGTAGAGGTGTTTCTGATTCTCTTGTTTCTTCGGAGATTTCTTCTTCTTCCTCCTCTTTAACTTTCTTAGGTTTCTTCGCTAAAATCTTACCAATAATAGCAACCGTCACTCCAGAGATTTGAAAAAGGGTATTAGCTTGAACAAGACTAGCAATTTGAGCGATATAACCGAGAATGACAGGATCTGTGATAAAATCACTAATAGGTATAACTTGTGTAAGAATCCAAATAATTAAAGTTAGTGTTCCAAATGCTAAACCAATACTAACTAGCCATTTTCCAAATCTATAACTTGCAAGTGCTATAATTAAAGCGCCAATTATCACTGCAGCCCCTCCTAGATCAGCAATCCATCTTAAAATAATAAGAAAAACATCTACGATTGGTATTAACCACGATAAGTCTGTTGGGATATTATTAGTAATCCAACTTGCAATAAATTCATAGATTCCAATACTTCCAAGAGTGGAACTAACGATCATCATAATTCCACCGATAATTAAAAACGTAATTCCTACCTTATTTCTCGGTCTCATACCATTAACATAGATTATCGGTTATAAAAATTAATTGGTGAAAAAAAGATTGTTATACCATAACAAATAATCTACCATTTGAACTATTGGAAATTTTTCCAGTTTTTTTATCTATCTTGGAATGATTCTTCTCAACTGAATGATCTCCGCTATACTCTACAAACTTACCTTTAATAATTTCACCGTTCATTAATTCAATTTCTTTCACTTCACCAAGTTTCTTATAAGAGGGAAGAATTCTCGAAATTTTACCCTTTACAACGATTGTTCCTCGTATTTGGTCTGCTCCTATGCATCTATCACAATCACCCTCAACAATAATAGTACCACCGTGACCATGGATTCCTAAGAATGATCCAGCACCACCACAAATCAAAGTTGGAAATCTTTTTGCTGGTTTCGAACCATTTACCCAAGTTAGTGCTTCATTACCTATCTTACCTTTAACTTTTATTACTCCGTTTTGCATTCCTTTCCAAAATCCTCTATAAGCAGCACCAACATAGTTTCCCGCATTACCAGTAATTTCTAATTCACCTCCCTTTAACATAGCACCAGCCCAGTCATCAACATTCCCATTAACTAATATTTTTCCTCCAGTCATTGTGTTTCCCACATGCATTCCAACATTTCCATTTATTACAATTTCTCCATCTGTCATTTTTTCACCGATTCTTTTAATATCTGAGAGATCTCCATCAATTGTTATTTTTGTCTCATTTACTTCTCCTCCATTCCCAGAAACATCAAAAAAGTCTCCAATTGTTTTTTCTTCATTACCATGATACACTATAAGTTTTTTTATCTCAGCAGCTGATTTTCCAGCAAATTTATCTGGTGTTATAGTTTCAGCTTCTAATGGAAATTCAGGATTTTTCTTTAATTTTAATTTAACTTCTGCTATGAGTCTATTCACCTTTTTTTATCTTTATTGCATCTAGTAATTTCTCTAAGATTACTTTATCTGTAAGACATTCTCCTGGAGCTTCTTTGACTTTTCGTAATCTTAAAGGTACACTATCCATACGATAAGCTGTTCCTTCACACTCAATTCCAGCAATAGCAGGAGGTAATATAACATCAGCATTCACAGAGGTTGGAGTGTGATGTGGTTCTATAGCAATTAAAGGATGTTTAAACATATTCCTTACTGAAGCTGCTGGAAAATTGCTAGCTGGATCTGAAGCAACAATTAGCGAGGCATCAATCTCATCTCTTAAAAGAACATCCACTGCGGAAAATTCGCCTGGATTATAACGGGGATATCCTTTCGCAAAATCAATAGAATAAGAATAACCCGTCTGCCAAGAAAATACCTGATTTGCCCCTGCAACATTGTAATGACCTCTCATCGGTGTTAATAAGAACTTGGTATGATCATTAAGTTCGCGTACAAGACAAATTGCAGCATCTATATTTCTATGATGAGAAAGGGTCTGAGTTAGCCCCATTCCAAAAAATAATACACCAAATTTACATGATTTCATGGCATTAACTAATTCTATTATTTTATTTTTTGGAACACCCGAAATTTCATCACCATCCAATTCAACACCCCTTAAAGTAGCTCTAATTGCATTTATTAATTCATAATCTTCATTAGGGTTTATTTGAACATGCATATCGGCTAATTGAGCAGTATTTGTATTTCTAGGATCAACAACAATTAAAGTTCTATCCTGCGTTCCATCCTTTCTAAAATATCCACGAACAAAATCACTATATCTTCCTAAATGCCTTGGATGCGCATGAACGGGATTACTACCCCAAAATATTACTAAATCTGCCCTATTTTTATATTCACCTAAAGTTGATGTTGGGGCTCCTACATCTTGGATTGCCAATAATGAGGGACCATGACACACAGAAGCAGTATTATCTAGAATTCCTCCTAATATTTCTGCTATTTCTACCCCTTTACCTTGGGCTTCACATTCAGTACTAGAAAAACCATAAAGTAATGGTCTTTTAGCTTTCAATAAAATATCAGATGCTATATCAATTGCCTCATCCCAAGATACTTCTTTATAGGCGCCATTGTCTTTAATTAAAGGTTTATCGTATCGATGTTCACTTGGATTAGAAGAAAAATATTTCTTGGTACCAATTTGACAACCATTGCGAACTTCAATAACTTTTCGTCCTTCAATATCTACGTCAACTTCGAGGTCGTCACATAAAGTTACAGTATAATAGCGAATTGCTATTTAATTCCGCAGAATGGACAGACCACATCAGTGATGGTTTTAATTTTTTCTACCATTTTTATACCTCTTTTAATAGGTTAATTAATTTTACAGCATCTAACACTTTTCCACGGGGTACCGCTTCTACTCTTGCTTTCATTCCTTTATATGTAGGAGTACCACATGACTGAGAATCAGGATTTACTACTTGATTTGCCCATGGACCCATTGGTATAGAGATAATACCTGGATGAGGTCCTTCTTCTGAAATGGTCGAATAAACCATAACCTCTCCATGATCAGTTATTACTTTAACTGGTGTCCCAACAAGGCAATCTAATTTTTTAAAATCATCCTTATCAAATGCACAAATTCCTGCTGCCCTGACATTCTCTTTGGTATTCTTGCCGCCTTCAAGAGCAATCCCTTGATTAATGGTCCGACATGTTATTAAAATTAAATTATTAATGCTCATTTTATTACTCCTCCTTCTGCTCACTCCACCTTAAAGTTTTTATTCTTTCTATAAGGGGTTCCCAAAAAAGTTTGCTAAATTCTCCGGAAGTTTTTATATCTGTGATTTTTAACTTCACGGCGCCGGTTGGGCAAGCATTATCGCACGATCCGCAGAAAATGCATTTTTCAGGATCCACAACAACATTTGGGACGGTTTCCCATCCTTCCTTATCTAATTTATCTGGAATTGTTATAGCACCGCTCGGACATACATCTGCACAAGCGTCACAACCACCCGCACATTCACTATCTATAATATCAACCTCACCATCAACGTAGATTTTCGCAATTCTTTCAATTCCAGCATTATCAGAAATTTTTTTTGCCTCAAATTCGATTTTAGGTACTACATTTTCTTTAACAATTTGAATATCATTTAGTTCAATTAATTCTCCATCTTTCTTGAGCGTTAGTGCACTAAATGGGCACATTACGATACATGTTCCACAAAAGACACATTTTTCAGGATCATATATTTCTGGGATAATATCTTCTAGATTTGGAAACCTTCGTGCGGCAGCAACAGGGCCACGCGAGATAGCCTCTTTTGGACAGACACGTGCGCAAGTGCCACATCCAATACATTTTGTTCTGTCTAAAATTAGCTCTAAACTCTCTATTAGGAATTGAACTTTTACATGTTCGATTTCTTTACTAATTGATCTTGTTATTTTTGGAAATGACATGATTTTTACCTCATTTTTGTTCTACTAAATGTAATTCAATCGCATCAACAGGACAATATCTTAAGCAAACACCACATCCATCACAATTTACATCTCTTCCTTCAATATATATATCATAAGCCATTCCATTTTTAACTAAGACTACAGCATTTTCCTTGGTTAAATAACCTTTTTCTTTTAATTGCTGAAAATTAAGAGGACATGAGACTACGCAGTCATTACAACCTATACATATATTCTTATTAATTTTTAATCGATAAATTTGCATAATTTTGCCTCATTTTTGAATAGATTAAGCAGTAATTTCCTACATAGGTGTAAAATATTTGTAGATGTATAAACGTTTAATAATATCCTTCGATATTTTAAATTAACTTACATGGTAGAAAGTATATTTTTATAAAAAATTTATTCTATGAATTGTAAAGTTCATTTAATTTAAAGAGCTGAATTTCATATATTAAATTCAAAATTATTTTCTACTTAAATACATTTTGCTTATCCCTTAAACTTATTAATTCTAACACGAATTTAATATTAAATATCGATGGTATAAAGAAACTGCAATACTGAAGTGGTAGCATGGAAATCAAAAAAAGCGAAGATTGTCTAATTTTTTATGGTTTTACTCCAGAGGTAACAAAATTAAAAAATGTTTATGATGCTATCGCAGGTTTCATGAAAAATAAGCAATTAATTGATCCATCTGATCGATTCAATCTTATTTTATTTTTAGAAGATGGTCCAAATTATTTAGATAATTTCACATTCGATCCAGAACGTATTTTAAATACATTAAAATCTCTAAATAAAGAAATAACGACTCCTAATATAGCAGGCGGGATATTTATTGCAATCACTTTCATTATTGAAGTTTATAAAAAAATATCTGAAAAAATTTTCAGACTCATAATTTTACTTGATGAGGGTGCTTATGAAATACCAGATGAATATCTTCCTGCCTTGGAAGAACTCATTAAAAAGGTTAAAGATATGCCTTTCTTTATTGATACAGTTTTTCTAGGATCACCTTATTTGGATCAAGCTCAAAAATTGTTAAAATTAACTAATTTATCAAATGGAGAATTATACGGGATATGGAATCTAAAAGAATTAGGACCAATTCTAAACGGGCTTTCAGAAAAAAAATATATTTCTGAACCTTCATTTGTAAAACAAAGGTTAAGGATGATCCTTCCCGATAATGAACCATTTTACCTCAATTTAGCTGATGATCCAAAACCTATTAATGACATAGTAACTTGCTCAATTTGTTTTCAAAGAGACGACCATCAAATCGTAAAATGCCCCTCTTGTGATACAGTAGCACATAAAGTATGTTGGGCACAATGGGCAGAGACATCTAATATAGGTATTATTAACGCTTTTCGATGTCATAATTGTTTTAACATTTTAAAATTTGAAAAAGATTACGTAAAAGATGTCCACACGGGAAAGATTCCTACGATTGCTGAATTGAATAAGATGAAAAAGAAGAATATTGTCGAATATTTACACGAATTAGAAGCTAAAGCTGAACCAAAAATTATACATACAGATGATCCTATGGCTGTCTTCATTTCACCCAGTTTAGAAACGCAAGATACAAAAAGCAAACAAAAAAAAAAAAGAAGAAAAGCTACAGTCACAATTTGCCCCAATTGTAGCAAGATTATGGTTGGTGACAAGAAGAAATGTCCTTCTTGTGGATTTTCTTTATTTTAGGAATTTGATTTTCTTTTAGTTTCTAAGACTTTAAGATTTTGGGTTCTTTCCATTCCTTTCTTAGAACACTATAGAGCCCGAAATCTTGCCATTCACCTTGATTAAATATCATATTTCGTATAACACCTTCTTTAGTGAAGCTTGTTTTTTCAAGAACCTTTTGAGCTCCAATATTTCTAATATCTGTAGTCGCTTGAATACGAGATATATTTTTGGTCAAAAACAAATAATCCACAAAAATGGTGACTGCTTCTTCACAGAAACCCTTTTGTCGTTCAGATGGTATTACTATACTACCAATTTCTAATAATTCAACGGGTCCTCCTTTTACTAAAAAATATAAGATTAATCCAACTCTAGTTTTATCTTTTTTCTCAATTATGAAAATCTGAAGTTCATCACCTATACGGCCAAAGACATTCTTCAACCAATCTTTTGAGATTTGTCTAAATGCATGTGCATTATAAATACCCATAATTTCAGGTGTATTAATCCACTCATGATAAAGGGGAAGATCTTCTTGCTCTAATATTCTTAAATTTATATTTGTTCCTTCAAGCATAATTTCTCATACTCTTATTATTTTATAACTTTTATTACAAAAACACGACAGTATTTAAATTTTAAGAATAAAGCAACATATTATCCTAGAAATCTTGAATCGATCTATTTCAATCTTAATAATAGGCAATTTTTTAAAATATCATATCATCAAATTTCTTATCATGTCCATTAAAAGTTTGTTTGAAATTGATAGCGATATAACACCAATTTGCCCATATTGCGAACAAGAAATTGATGCTGAAGGATTTTTAAAAGGAGGAAATTCCCTAATTCAGAAAGTCGAGACTATGACGCTCGGGTTAAAAACAGTTGCATTTATGACAACAGTCTATTTTTGCCCTCATTGTAGAAAGATCCTTGGAATCAATAAAACAAAATAGAAATTTGAATCTTCAATTATCTGTCTTCAAAATTTTAAAATTTTTTTTTCTTTCCAATCCTCTCTAAGAATACTAAATAGAGTAATATTTACATACTCACCTTTCATAAACAGAGCTCTTCGCATTATTCCTTCTTTTGAAAATCCTGCTTTTTGAAGCACTCTTTGGGAAGCAGCATTTCTACTATCGGTTGTGGCTTGGATTCGTTCTATTGTTTGTGAAAGGAATAAATAATCGATAAAAATTTGAACCGCTTCTGTACAATAACCATGCTTACGTTCTGACATTATCATATAATATCCAATTTCTAGCAAGCGGTATGGACCTCCTTGGACTAAAAAATAAATTATTATCCCTATTTCTGTTCCATTTTTCTTTTCAATCATAAATTGTTTATGATCTTCGGTAATTTCAGTAAATCGTCTTTTATAATCTTCTTTTGAATACTGTATCAGAGGAGTATACTGCCCTTGGAATTCCAAATTATTCAGCCAATCACTCAAGAGAGGAATATCTTTAGGTTCTACTACACGCAAATTAACATAATTACCTTCAAGCATTATAACTTAAACCTCAATTTTTTTACTATACAAGTATATTTTTCTAAAATACTTTGTTATATAAATCTTAAGTAAACTTGTTAGGTTTTTATAAAAATACAGCTAAAATTTATAATCCATATATTTAAATAATTTTGGGTAAATCCAAATATTATTCGATTGAAAGAATAAAATGAGGTTGATACTGAAATGAATTCAGATGTATTTACATTTTTAGTTGGCGGTAAAGCAGGTGAAGGTGTAAAAAAAGCTGGTTCTGTTGCCGCACAAATATTTTCGAGTTTAGGTCGTCATGTGTTTCAGATGGATGATTATATGAGTTTGATAAGAGGAGGTCATAATTTTTCTGTTATAAGCACAGCTCCTAAATGGATAAGTAGTCATTATATGAAAGCGGATTTAGTAGTCAATTTTGATAAAAGAAGTTGTGAAACGCACATAAATGATAGAGCAAAAAAAGGAATTATGATATATAATTCAGATGAACAAGATCTTGATGACGGTATTGGAATCCCTCTAACTTCAGAAGCAGAAAAATATCCAATGAAAAAGTTAATGTTTGGAGTTGGCGCTGTAGCGATATTATCAGCAACAATTGGTTTTGAAAAAGAGGAAATGCGTCAAATTATTAAGAACGAGTATCCAAGAGGAATTGAAGACAATATTGCCTTTGCAAATACAATTTATGATATTGTTTATCCAGATTGTGGGAATAAATATAATCTAGAGAAAGGAGAAAAAAAAAGGCCAATTATAACAGGCAATGAAGCAATTAGTTTAGGTGCTATAGCAGGTGGTTTAGATGCATATTATGGTTACCCTATGACTCCTGCATCAACAATTTTACATACACTTGCTCGGGAAGCTGAAAATTTCGGTCTTGCGGTCGTTCATGCTGAAAGCGAAATCGCTGTCATCAATATGGCAATAGGGTCAGCCTTTACGGGAGCAAAAGCGATGGTGGGTAGTAGTGGTGGTGGATTCGCACTAATGGTCGAGGGTTTCTCTTTAGCAGGCATTACAGAAGCCCCCGTATTGGTCGTACTATCTCAAAGACCGGGACCTGCGACAGGAGTTCCTACTTACACAGAACAAGCTGATTTATCATTTGCATTAGCTGCTGGTCATGGGGATTTCCTAAGAATCGTCGCTTCTCCAAGAACGGTTAGGGAAGCTTATTATCTTACCGCACAAATGTTAGATTTAGTATGGAAATTTCAAACTCCAGGAATCTTGCTAACTGAAAAGCACCTTTCAGAGAGTAGTATGACAGTAGAAATTGATTTAGAAAAATCAAAATGGGCAGAGCCAAAATTGCATAATGATGGTAATTATAAACGATACTTAGATACTGATGATGGAATTTCCCCAATGTTATTTCCACCATCAAATCAAATCATAAAATGGAATAGTTATGAACATGATGAATTTGGTATTACCACTGAGGATGGTAAGTTAATTTCATTTATGCATGATAAAAGAAATAAAAAAGAAAATGTACTCATAAACTATTTGAAGGGATTAGATACAGTTAAAATTATTCGAGGAGAGAATCCAACTAATATTTTTACTTATGGCTCAACTTATATGAGTGTCTTAGAGGCTCTTAGGTATGGACGATTGAATCCTACTATTGTTGCTCCAATCTATTTAAGTCCATTACCCATTTGGGAATTAGATGAATTTAAGGGTCAGAATAATGTTGTAATTGAACAAAGTTCTACAGGGCAGTTTACTAAACTTCTACAAGAAAAAGCTGGATTAAAGATAATAAACACAATTAAGCAATATGATGGACGCCCATTTGATCCAATTGAATTATCTCAAAGAATTAAGGAGGTGCTCTAATAATGGAAGAATTCAAAACCAATGCTCCAATAACTTGGTGTCCGGGTTGTGGTAATTTCGGTATCTTCACTGCTATAAGAAATGCGATACCCATATTAGAGCAAAATGGTATAAAAAAAGAAAACATAGTTATGACCGCAGGAATTGGATGTCATGCAAAAATTTTTGATTATCTCAAGTTGAGTGGAATTTATGGCTTACATGGGCGAAACACTTCAAACTCAGAAGGTATTAAAATTGCAAATCCAGATTTAAAAATCCTAAACTTTTCTGGAGATGCTAATGGATTAGCGGAAGGTTTAGCACATACAATGTTCGCAGCAAAAAGAAACCAAGATATAACATTTATTTTACACAATAATAGCGTATATGCTCTTACAACAGGTCAATTTTCTCCTTTAGCCGAAAAAGGATGGAAAGGACCGTCTACACCCAGAGGTAGCTATGAAGAACCATTTAATCCAATGTCTTTAATGATTGAAGCGGGTGCCACTTTCGTAGCAAGGAGTTTTGCGGGAGATATAAAACATCTTACAGATCTTATGGTACAAGGAGTAGAACATGAAGGTTTCGCTTTCATAGAAGTCTTACAACCTGCCGTTCCATACCATAAATGGGCTGAATATAGAGAAAGAGTTGATTATCTTGAAAAAGAACCGGAAACTTACTTCGAAGCCATAAAGGCTGCTAAAGAGAATCATAAGTTTACAATAGGAGTATTTTATAGAACTACAAGACCAGTTTATCATAAAGAATTATATGGAGAGTATAATCCTGTTACAAAAAAAATACCGAGAGTGGCAAGATTAGAAAAAATTCAAAAATTTCTTAGATCTTTATAAAGAATAAGTGCTACTATCCTGAGTAATTGTAGGAATCTCATCAGAACTATACAATGGTTGATATCTTCTTATAATCGAATAAAAAAAATTAAAAAATTAATTCAGAATATTCCTAACCCTGGAAAAACTTTTAAATTATATAAGACATTAAAAATGGGGGAAATCTATGTCAAATTTAAGTTTAAAATCCCAAATAGTAAGCCCAATGATATCAAAACTTCGAGAAGAAATCAAGATCGATAAGAAAACAGCAATCTCGAAGTTCTGGAAAAAAATTGAAAAGAGGGGTACCCCCATTTTTGAGACTATTAAAGGAGATAAAAAAAATTATAACCTTATTACTTTTGTTTTTAGGGAAGATGGGGAAGTAGAAAATATTTTGTGTTATATACGAATATATCTTCAGAATATGTTTTTGAAACAAGATATAAAAGAATGCATGCTTGAAAGAATCAAAGATACAAATTTATATTTCAAATCATATAAGCTCCGAAAGGAGTAAGGGCAACCTATATTTATAGTAAAAATAATCCATTAGAACCAAAAAATCTCCAAGAAAATTGGGTTATGTATTTAGATTCAATTGTTCCTGATTCTTTTAACTCTGAAAAATGCGTATCTAAAATAAAGGGAATTAGTATTCCAATTCATGAAATTGAATCTCCTGAGGCTCCTCCTCAACTTTGGTATGGCAAAAGAATTAAAATAGATTATGGTAAAGTGGAAGAATTTACATCTCACAGTGAAATATTAGAAAATGAGCGTCAAATTTTAGTTTATACCCCCCCAAATTATTCTAAAACCCATACACCTTATCATTTTCTTTTATTATTTGATGGGATACTCTATGAAGAGAATGCCAAAGTATCCTCTACTCTTGATAATCTAATTACAGATGATAAAATTCCTCCCATAGTTGCTGTAATGGTAGAAAATTTTGGCTCAAGCAACTCTAGCTTAAGAAATAATGAATTATATGCTAATCCTAAATTTACGGAATATATAATTAAAGAATTACTACATTGGGTTAGGGAGAATTTCAATATCACTAATAGTCCCTCTCTATCTGTTGTTGCAGGAACTAGTGCTGGAGCTATTATGTCTACATTTATTGCATTCAAACATCCAGAGATCTTCGGTAATGTAATATCTACATCAGGATCTTATTGGAAGTTGGGAGAAGAGTACGCTAATCAATTCGCTCAAAACGAAATCTTACCTTTAAAATTTTATATTGACGTAGGAGTACTTGAGGCAGCTAGTCCTTCAGGGATTTTTAATGCCAACCGTCATTTCCGTACAGTGTTACTAGAAAAAGGATATCCTGTTTGCTACACGGAATTTCTTGGAGGGCATGACTTTATTTGTTTTCGGGGCTCAATAGCAGATGGGCTTATTTATCTTATAGGAAAATAAAACATTCTATAAATTTACATTAGAGTTATTAAATAGAACTATTAGACTAGTTTATCATAAAGAGTTATATGGATATATTAACCCCAAACTAACGGATTGTCGAGAAACGAAAGATTAGATAGGATCAGAAAAACTCTTGAAAAAAAATAATAAAAAGACATTTCTGCTAAAATGAATATAGTTTAAATACTTGTTCGAGGATTTAATAAATATATATGCATAAAGATGAAGTAGAATTATTTCTAAAGAGATCAAATAATTTTTTAGAAGCAGCACAAGAAAGGTTTGAAAAGCAAGATTGGGATTTAACTTGTTTCTTTTCTGAACAAGCTATACAACTATATTTAAAAGCATCTCTATTAGAATTAGGAGGAGAATTTCCTAGATCACACTCTATAAGAACTCTATTTGCAAATCTCTCTCAATTTTCGGAAAAGAAAATAGAATACGATAGAAAATCTTTAAGATTCATAGAAGATTCGTATTTTAATGCTAGATATTTAGATTATAAATATGATAAGGAAGATGCTTCAGATGCATTAAATATTGCAGATAAGTTGAAAAAAATCATTGACCAAGTTAGAAAAGATTTTAGAAATAGGGAAGAACAGAAGTAAAATACTATTAAATTATAAAAAATATTTAGAAAGAATAGTTCCTATTATAGAAGCTAATCTCAAGGATGCCAATATTTACTTATTTGGTAGTGTTTTAGAAAATAATATAGTTGCGTCAAGTGATATTGATATAATAATTGAATGTGATGTACCTAAAAACCATATGAGAAGAGCTGAAATTGTAGCTAACATAGAGGAGCAAACAGACTTACCATTATATCATCCTTTTCAATTCCATATTTTAACAGAAAAAGAGTTAATTAAATGGAAAAGTATCTATAAAATAAAACCAAAAAAAATCAACTAATAAATAGGATTTTAAAGCCTTTTACAGAATTATTATCTAGTATTTTAATAACTTCTAAAGCGGTATATATCTTTTGTAAATATATTTATAATATTTCAATTAATTTCGCAGAATTACATTAAGTTTTAATTTCTTGTTTTGATTTCATATAATTATTTATAACATTTATCTTACATAATAATAGTGTGTATGCCCTTACAACGGGCTAATTTTCACCATTAGCAGAAAAAGGGTGGAAAGGCCCCTCTACTCCAAGAGGAAGCTATGAAGGACCATTTTATCCAATTTCTTTAATGATTGAGGCTGGTGCTACTTTTGTCGCGAGAGTTTTTGCTGGAGATATAAAACATCTTACAGATCTAATTATACAAGGAGTAGAGCATGAAGGATTTGCTTTTATAGAAGTTTTGCAACCTGCCATTCCCAACCATAAATGGGAAGAATATAGAGAATACATTGAATATCTTGAGAAAGAATCTGAAAATTATTTGGAGGCTATAAAAGTTAATAAGGAAAAACATAAATTTACTATTGGAGTTTTTTTTAGAACATCAAAACCAGTTTATCATAGGAAATTATACGGAGAACATAACCCATTGACGAAAAAACTTTCAAGGAAGATACGTTTAGAAAAACTTCACAAAATTCTTGAATTATTATAATAGATTTATTTATTATTTAAGATACCAGTACGTAAAATACTTAATACTTCTTTTTCGGTTTTGTTATTATAATCTTTTCCACATGAAACATCCATCCCTTGCTCTTTATTGTCTAATACAAACTGGACAAATTGAACAACTCCATGCTCTTTTATACACCGAGCAAAAGCTTTAACTTTTGGATCATGATCAGAACTATACTGATCTTTATCACAGGGAAATATTTGACATTCCCAACATCCATTTAAACCCTTTCTTAAGCAACATATGTATTGGAAACAACCTTCTTCACTTAAATATTTTCCACAGCTATTTGATGTCGATTTACATCCGCCACAAGTATCAGATAAATGACAAAGTTTACATATCAAACCACAATATGCTACACTTTCAATTAAATCTTCTTTCATGCATTCTAGTTTTTCTGATATTTTCTCTCAATTTATTAAAGATGAGCATGGTAAAAATAATTTCTTATCAGATAGAATAAATAAGCTATAAATGGATTTATTTAATACTATACAACATTATCGACAAGTTATATTCTATAAAACAAAAATAATTAAGTTATAATTATCTAAAAAAAACAAATTAGAATCTCTAAAAATTTAAAAAAATAGTGCGATATAAAAACGATGTCAAAATCAAAGAAAATAGACCATCCTAGAAATGAGAAATTATTTGGTTCCGATAATCCGAATGCAATTGAAGTCAAGGATTTGAAAAAGATTTATGCGGGTAGGAATGTCATAAAAGAGGTTAAAGCTGTTGATGGAATATCATTTGCGATAAATAAAGGTGAGCTTTTTGGCTTTTTAGGGCCAAATGGAGCCGGAAAAACAACTACAATAAATATCTTATGTGGGTTGTTGGATCAAACTGAAGGAGATGCATATGTAGGTGGATATAATGTCAAAAAAGATATGAGCAAAATTAAAGAATTAATTGGTGTTTGCCCTCAACAAGCCTCTGTTTATCAATATCTTAATGCTAAGGAAAATATTGAATTTTTCGGAAAATTACACTTAGTGAGTAAAGAAAAAATAAAAGAAAGAATGGAGAAGTTCCTTGAATTGTTAGGTTTGTCGGAAGCTGCTAATAGGTCAGCAAAGAAATACAGTGGTGGAATGTTAAGACAACTAAATCTTATTGTGGCTTTGATAAGTGATCCTCCTATTTTGTTTTTGGACGAACCAACGGTTGGAATGGACGCACGAGTTAGGCGCACAACCTGGAGTTTCATTAAATCTTTAAAGGACAAGAATAAAACCGTAGTCTTGACAACGCATTACATTGAAGAAGCAGAAGCTCTCTGCGATAGAGTTGCTATCATTGATTTCGGTAAATTGGTCGCATTAGGATCACCAAAAGAATTAATCGAGAAACATAATGCTAAAGACTTAGAGGAAGTATTTTTGAAAATTACAGGAAGAAGAATTATGGAGGGAATCTAAGAATGAAACGACTAAGAATTTTTGCTTTCGTAAAAATACAATTTAAAAGTCTTATCAAAGTACCAACCGCGTTATTTATAGTACTATTACTCCCCGTTGCACTAATATTGATATTTGGCTTCGCGTTTGGATCGATATATGTAACAGATTATGGATGGACGGGGCTGGACGGCTATTTATTCGAATTTATGGTTCCTGGATTCATTGCTATTAGCGGGCTTTTCATGGCGATTCCCGTTGCCTTATCGTTTTCGGAGGACAGAGAACAAGGTTTGTTGAAAAGAATTAACACAACGCCAACAACCTCTGCAGAATTCATGGTAAGTCACATTTTATCAAACATGTGTATGGCAGTCATTCAAGTAACAATAATTTTCATTCTTACCTTTCTAATGGGGGGGATGAGGAATATAACACCTGTGGGGATACTCCTTTCATTTGTGATTATGATCATTTTTACCCTGTCCACTATTGGTTTTGGATTGATTACAGCAACTGTCTCAAAAAGTGCTAAAGCTGCTGGAGGTATTGTTTGGATTTTTCTCCTACCGCAACAGCTGCTTGCATCAAATTTATACCCTTTACCTCCGGAGACCCAAATAGTTAGCATGTTCATGCCACTGCATTACGCATCAGACGCTTTATCTCTTATCTTCTTCGGAGTTGATTTAAGTAATTTAAGGATTTGGTGGGATTTGATGATTCTTGTAGTTTTTAGCCTTGTATTAATTGTTGCAGGAATCTTATTATTCAAGAAATACGGTAGGGCTTAGAAATAAATTTGAAAAAACAAACCAAAGAGATGATAAAATTTTATGAATATGAAAAGGTTGAGTTTAGCTGTTCTTGTCGTTCTTCTCTTTATACCTTCCATAAGAATTTCTAATGCACAAGGTTCTTATGTTGGAATACAAAATGGTGATCAATATGAAGGGGTGCTAAAAGTACATACAGGGAACTGGAACACATACTTTACAGATGATTTAGATATCACATTAGGAAAACTTGTACCATTAGGATCATCTAATTTAACCTTGCTTTTTAATCATTGGAGTAGTATCACTCCACCACACCCTTATTGGCCCCTAGAAGTCACAACTATAGGTAATGAAGAAATAGGGTTATTATTCTCTCCTGATGACAATACAACAATTACATATACATCTGTAAATGGAACTTTTGGATGGATAACTTCACCATCTAATAGCCTTGACTGGGATGAAATATGGTACATAGTGAATGATACGTCAAGTTTCTTACGACAGACCATAAATTTAAGTCGCTCATTTAGTTTCTATACTATGTTTAGTGTTTTTTTTGCCCCAACAACTATTAGCTGGTCATCACTTGTAAGCGAGTTTCTTGCAGAAATGACTACTAAGGGAGGATTGTATACAAATATTGCTGCTACAGCACAATCAGATGGATATTCAATAGACATCCCAGCTTTAGGATTTGAAAACAACAGCGCTGCTATTAATATAAATGTAAAATATAATTCTAAAGGTGTTCTTTCCTATTATAAGTTTTCATACGGGGGAAGAACGCTTGTTGACTTCATTCCAGGAAAATACATTCCTGAGCATGAACGCGTTCCAGATCAATATATTTTTGTGATTTTTGGTTTAACTGCTATTTTACTCGTGGAAATTATATTCTATTTTTATATAAGGAAGAGAAGAAAATAGAAATCATAAATCCTTATTTTTTTCTTTTAGTTTTATCATATTTTCTATAAAAAAATTATTTATAAATGAAGAAGTCTAATAAATCCTATATTTTAACAGTAAAGAAAATAGTAACACAAAATTTCAATATTAAAATCCTCGAATAACTGAGGATGTGTCAAAAATATGGTTGATGTGAAGATAGTACTTTCATTCCTTTGGGTCGCTACAATGTTATGTTATTTATTGGGTGATGTAATGCGTATATTTGCCGGTGATTTTAAACCCGGTGAAATGGATGGCAAGCCAGTAGGTCATAAAGTTTGGCTTGGGGCATCGATAGTAATGGTGATCCCAATTGTTATGGTCTTTCTTTCCTTGATATTGGAGGGCCCATTAAATGGTTGGGTAAATGTTATCGTAGCCGGTTTCTTTATTCTTTTTAATCTCATTGGGATAAAAGGTTATAAGAGCTATGATATATTTTTGCTAATTGTAAGTTTCGGATTTAATGGGCTAACTATTTGGTATGGAATAACTCAAATTCTTGTTTAATTATAATTTTAAAATACTATTTATTTTTAAAGACTAAAATGGTGAAAAAATGGAAAATAAAGAAAAAATGAAAGCCATTGTATATACTGAGTATGGCCCTGGGGATGTTCTCAAGCTTAAAGAGGTTGAAAAACCCATTCCAAAGGATAATGAAATATTGGTAAAAGTGCATGCATCAACTGTCAATTACGCAGTAAGATTGATGCGAAGTGGCACACATCCAGACAAAAAATTTTATACTTTGGCAATACGATTAATGCAAGGTCTTAAAAAACCAAAAAGACCTATATTGGGGTATGAAGTTGCCGGGGAAGTTGAAGAAGTAGGTACCAATGTGAAATTATTTAAGAAAGGTGACCATGTTTTTGGTTCTACCACCGGATTGAAGAATGGTGCTTATGCTGAGTATGTGTGTCTACCTGAAGAATGGAAGCAAGGGATGGTGGCATTAAAACCGATTAATATGACTTTTGAAGAAGCAGCCGCTGTCCCTACTGGAGGAACTACAGCATTGGCTTATTTAAGGAAAGGAAATATCCAGAGTGGACAAAAAGTTCTTATCTATGGTGCTTCTGGAAGTAATGGGACATTTGCAGTACAACTTGCGAAGTATTTTGGAGCGGAAGTGACTGGAGTTTGCAGCACTACAAATTTAGAAATGGTGAAATCTTTGGGAGCCGATAAGATTATTGATTACACTAAAGAGGATTTCACAGAAAAAGGGGAACTTTATGATCTTGTACTTGATGCTGTTGGAAAAGCCTCCCCTTCAGATTGCAAGAAAGTATTAGCTCCGAATGGTACCTATGTTACAGTTCTTAAAGGATCATATCCCGAAAGAGCCGAAGATTTAAATTTCTTAAAAGAACTTAGTGAAGCAGGACATCTAAAGTCAGTTATAGATAGAAGCTACCCGCTCGAAAATATTGCCGAGGCTCACAACTACGTTGACAAAGGGCATAAAAAGGGAAATGTAGTAATAACTGTAGCCGGTAATTGATTTTCTAACTAATTCTTTTTACTATTATGTGAATTTACTTGATAAAATCCCAAGTCTTTAAAATAATTAAATATAAAAATACATAATATCATTTAGAGTGTCGAAAACTTGACTGATATCAAAGAAGTTATTGGTTGGATGCTAGGTGCAGCTATAGCAGTCGTTTGGATTGCTTTTGCTTTCCTCGGAGCAGGGAATATGGTGTTTCTTGTTGTTGCTATTTCCCTTACCATCTTGTTGGGTACAACTTCTGGGGGTATTATTGCAATAAGCAAAAAGCAAACTGATTATAAAGAGGTAATTGGCTGGGTACTAGGTGCAAGTATAGCAGTTGCTTGGATAAGCTGGGCAATACTGGATCCAGGGAATATGGTAGGGCTCGTTATTGCTCTTGCTGTCACCATCTTGTTGGGTACAGCATCTGGAGGATTAATTGCTCTCAGCAAAAAACAATCTAAATAAAGTCAATTTTTACTAATCATAGCTATTTTGCTGATGATTTATTTGACTATTTTTTTTTTAATTTTTTATTTTATTAAATCCAAAAGTAATACATTTAAGCCTTAATATCATTCAGAAATTTATTCATTCCAAGAAGAATTAATCTTTTAAAAAGAGTTATAAAATATGTAAAAGATACAAAATAAATACTAATAATTTAGAGGTTTTTCTATGACTATTGAAATGAGGTTATCTGGATTTCTTTTTCTACTTATCTTAGTTTTGCAAATTGTAATGGCATTATTTGGCTATATATTAGAACCAACAGCTAAGCATTATGAATCAGATGCGAAGTTGCTAACGTTTAACAATAATCCAAAAATGTTTAAAATTGGCTTCACATTAGCTCTTATAGAGCATTTTAGTGTCATTACACTTGCCATAATGTTGTTTTTTGTTATCAATCCTTATAATATAATACTAGGAGTGATTTTAATTTCTTTCCGAGTAGTAGAGGGTTCAATCCAAGTTTATCTTGAAAAAGATTATTGGGGGCTTCTTGGTATAGCAAAACAATACTCATCTGCAAGTGGTACAGAAAAGGATTCATTATTCGAATCTTATCGTTCTATTCTACATACAAAAAGCGATAGATTTTCTTATGCAATGATCGCATGGTCCTTGGTACACTTGCATTTTCAATTGCGTTAATTACATATGGAATGGCACCACTCTATATTGGATGGATAGGAATTGTAGCCAGCATATCTATTGGCAGTTTTGATGTATTAAAACTCGTAAAGCCTAACTCTAAAATTTATGAAAGCATATCATCTATTTTTGGTCTGTTGGCGATTGTATTTGAAGTACTCATCGGAGGATTTTTACTCTTTTTTATTTAATTTATCTACAGGTGAATGTTATGGTTATACTCTGGTTAAAGTGTCCTTACAATAAATCCGTGCTTAATTTCGTTTTGAGATTAGCCATGATGATTTTTGGTACTATAGGGCTATATTTTTTAAATATATGGGTTGCCGTGGTGTATTTAATATATTATATCGTGTGGTCTTTTTTGCTAATGCCATTAAACCATTGTCAAAACTGTTATTATATGGTAAAAGAAACATCAAAAGATGTAAAAACAGGGAAAACTGGTGTGAACCTGATACCTAAAGAAAAATGGGTAGAATCATGTTTAGAAAAGCATATAGCTTGCGGGAAAAAATGGGGGTTCAATTTTTACTTATCATGGTTTATACCTATTATCTTAATAATAGTTTCATTTTTTTTGAATTTCTCCTTATTTGCATTAATTTCTTTAATTGGATTTGTAGGAACGCTAGCAGGATCAATTGTTTATGTAAGATATAAGATCTGTCCGAAATGTGCAATCATGGAAGAATGTCATGAAGCTTTTTAAAATCAAATACGATGAAAAAAATGAAAATTAAAGAAAAAATGAAAGCT
>JAEOTW010000068.1 GCA_016839655.1 Promethearchaeota archaeon
AAAAACTCTCACCACTATTAAAAATGTCCCTGAGGAATATGTTGAGAGAGCTACCCTAAAAAATGCTAAAAGATACACCACAAAAAGATTGAAAGAACTTGAAGAGAAAATTCTCAATGCAGAAGATCAAATCAATGATTTAGAATATGAAATTTTCAATACTATTCGAGAAAAGGTTGAAAAGGAAACAATAAAGATTCTAGAGACAGCACATAATGTAGCAATCATTGATGTTCTTGCATGTTTTGCTGAAATTGCAGAACATTATAATTATTGTAGACCGAAGATAACTAATGATAATAAAATTATAATTAAAGCAGGAAGACATCCCGTCGTTGAGCAAATAAATTTTGATGAACAATTTATACCAAATGATTGTTATTTAGATAATGAAAATGAGCAATTATTAATTATTACTGGACCAAATATGGCAGGCAAGAGTACTTATCTTAGACAAGTAGCACTGATATGTATTATTGCACAAATGGGCTGTTTCGTTCCAGCGAGATCGGCTACAATTGGAATAATTGATCAAATCTTTACTCGAATAGGCGCTTCAGACGATCTTGCCAGAAAATTAAGCACTTTTATGATTGAAATGACTGAAACTGCTAAAATTCTGAATTATGCTACCCCAAGAAGTCTCATAATTATTGATGAATTAGGGAGGGGAACTAGTACTAGTGATGGTCAGAGTATTGCAATGGCTACTCTTGAAAAATTACAGGAAATAAAAGTCAAGACTCTATTTAGCACCCATTATCATCAATTGACAGAAATTAGTTTGCAAGGCGTCAAGAATTATCACTTAGATATTATTGAAAATGATGATGGGAGTATTAATTTTGTCCGAACATTGAAACAAGGGAGTACAGACAAATCCTATGGAATTCATGTCGCAAAATTAGCAGGGATTCCAGATGATGTAATTATAAGAGCATTTGAAATTCTTGAACAAATAGAAGCAAAAGATCCTTTTAGAACAACAGTAAGAGAAAATGGTGAAGTAGCATCACCGAGTAAGCATTATGATAAAATAATTAATGGAAAAAAAGCTGAACTTGAAAAATTAAATATGGAATTAGAATCTTTGAAAGGGATTCTAAAGGAATGCAATGAAGATCTAACTAGAACAGAAAAAGATCTTGAAATACGAAAAAGAGAAATTAAAGAATTGGAAATGAGTATTAAAACTGAACAAGATAAAATTCCAAAAAAGAAGAAATATGTTCAAACAAGTTTATTTGAGCCCATTAATAACAAAGAAAAAATGGCAGATTTGCAAGAAATTATCAATAAAATTGACTTAAAATCAGATATTCCAAAAGATTTAAAAGAAAAAATTCTTGATCTAAAAAATAAGATAGAAAAACTCAGTTAACCAAGAACAACAGGAATTATAAACACTATAGTAGTTAAATAAACATAGTATACAGTAATAATTGAGACAAGGATAATCCGGTATAAATTTCTTCTATCCTCTCTTTTTATATTCTCTAAAAATATTATCAATAGCAGCCCAATAAACATCAAATGCGAAGGTTGTAATGCCTTCCACATTATTGAATCGATAATGAAAATACCTTGAATTCCTGAATCACTATGAAGCCAATTACGGGCCATTTGTAAGAAATAATCTGGAAAAATGATATACGGAATACATAATATTAATAAGGGAATTAAATAATAAATGAGATCTTTCCACTTTATCTTTCTTACAATGAGTAGAACTGGAAGAAATAGCAAAGCAGTTATTTTAAATGTGGAAAGAGCAAATAAAATTCCAGAAATCCATTTTTTATCTTTTTCCAGAAATATAAATGAATAAAATAATAAGAATGAGATTAAAAAATTGACGTTATTATAGTATGCATCAATACTATAGCCAACAACACTTAGGACATAAAAAATTAGTAAATCTTTTCTATTCTTGAATACTTTCACTGACTCTCTGACTATAAGAATAACTAATACTAATCTTATAATATCCCAAACATAAACCCCAATTATGGGAGGAATTATATAAATTGGAAAAAAAATGAAATACCAAAAATAAAGATAATAAGGAGGCCAATCTATACCTATAATCTCATCATAAAAATCAATCAAACCATTATTCATACCTGCTATAAGTATATTAAAATCAACATCTTTGGTTTCATGAATCCAATCAGATATTACAAAGAAATATAAAAAGATTCTTAAAATAATGAGGGTAATTGTAATAATTATAAAGATATATATGAAATACATATGGGTCGAATATCGTTCCTCTTGTTTCAATGAATTTTGATTACTCATAATTTGCACTCTATAAAATTATATTAAAGTATTAAAAGAAATATAAAAGACTTACCTTCAATTTAATGGCTAATTTAAGACACTCTTGAATCTAAATTTATTTAAACTTTAATAGTGTACTATTTTAAATTTGATTGTAATGAGAAATATATTAGCTTAAAATTCTTATGTAATCATTGAAAAAAAATTCTGTAAATTGTTTAAAAACTTTGAACGTAAAAAAAATTAAAAAAATTTTAAATGCGGAGCAGATAGCAGCGGGAGAAGTGGTCGACAGACCTGTTAATATTGTAAAAGAACTTATTGAGAACAGTATTGACGCCAAGGCATCTGAAATAAGAGTTATTGTAAAAAGAGCTGGAAAATCATCAATCCAAGTAATAGATAATGGGTTTGGAATTCCCTCTGAAGACCTCGAAAAAGCTTTTGAGCGACATACAAGCAGTAAAATTAGAAGTATTAAAGATTTGGAAGGTCTCTCTACTCTAGGATTTAGGGGAGAAGCGCTTGCGAGTATTTCAGCAGTAAGCAAAGTTGATATTACATCTAGAGTTGAGTATGAAGAGAAAGGAGTTCAGTTAATTATTGAAGGAGGAAAAATCATAGAAAGAAAAAAAGTATCTTGTCCTGTCGGTACAAAAATTCAAGTATCCAATCTTTTTTATAACCTTCCAGCAAGGCAAAAGTTTCTTAAAACTGATGCCACAGAATTGGGTCATATTACTGATATTCTCCAGAGATATTCTTTAGCTTACCCAGAACTTCATTTGATTTATCGTCATAATGATTTAGACATACTCAACTGCCCTGCTTCAAATGATTTAAAGACAACAGTATTTCATATTTATGGGAAAAAAATTGCTAAGTTCATGGAACCTTTTAATTATACAGATAATGATAGTAAGTTTAGAATTTACGGTTTGCTAGGTCATCCACAAATCGCTAAAAAAACCCGATCTTACTCGAGTGTATTTATAAATCGACGATATATAGTAAGTGATGTATTATTTAGGGCGATTAATGAAGCGTATGAAGGAACTCTAATGGTAAGTAAATATCCGTTTTTTATTGTTTTTCTTGAACTTGATCCTTCTATAATTGATTTTAATGTACATCCAAAGAAACTTCACGTGAGATTCGAAAGGGAAGATGTGATTTATAATAGAGTCTATAATGCGATCCAAAGTTTTGTGCAAGAGAAATTCATATTCAAGGAAGCAAGATTTATATCAACTGAATTAGAGGATTTTATACCAGAAAATGAGAGGATTCAAAGTGAAAATAAAGAGCCATTAAGAGAATCTCACATAATTGAAAAAATAATTGAAAAAAAGTCTGAAACTAATTTTTTATTCTCAGAAGATAGTGTCCAACTAAGTCTAGAAGATGAAAAAATTGAAGATAAGCGCTCTAAAAAGAGCTATCCCGAATCTTATTTAAGAGGAAAATATATAATTTCCGAGAACTTTCCTAAATTGCGATTAATCTCTAGCACGGGCCAGTTAAGTAATAAAGTTTATGTTGTGTTAGAAGGAGCTAATGAGAATGGTGAAGAGGGATTATTTATTTTGGATCAACATGCTGCATCAGAACGAATAAATAAAGAGAAATTTCTTAATGAATATGAAAATTCTAAAATGAGTAGGCAGAAACTAATATCAGCTTTAAAAATTGAAGTAACTCCAAGTGAAAAGATATTTTTAGAATCAAATTTGAAGGAAATCCAGAAATTGGGATTTAACTTCGAATATTTTGGTGGGAATACTTTCATTTTAAGAGATATTCCGGTAATTATGAGAAAACTTCCAAATATAAATATTATCAAAGAAATAATTAGCGATATAACTGAAATTGGAAAAGATAGGAGTTTTGCTGAAGTTAAGGAAGATATAATTAATTACCTATCTTGTCATAAAAGTATTAGAGGAGGAGATGACCTTTCATTAAAAGATATACATGAATTACTACTCAATTTGTCTAAATGTAATGACTCTTTTCATTGTGCTCATGGAAGACCAACAATGAGATTTTTCTCTTTTAAAGAATTAGATAAATTATTTAAAAGAATTAATTAAAAATTAGCTGTATTGATCTTTTTATGCTTTTGAAAAAGCTATCCCTTCAATACCTTGTATACCATCAACTTGCTTAAATAATTCTTCAAGTTTATCTGTTCCACCCCATTCTTCTGGATATCTTACTCTTACTCTCGCTTTCTCCAATCCAAACGCGACGGGTTGGATATCATATTTTTCAATAGAACAAGTATCAGGTAATACGGCTTTTAATTTCCCTACCAATACTTCAAAATCAGTATCAGTATCATCAGGAATCACGTCAATCAGAGCAATAAATTCTCCCATTATAAGTTACTCTCCTATATTTACCTTACGGTCCTGAAAAGTCACATTTCAAACAACGATACTCATTTCCCATTTCTCTACAGCGCTCACATCGCCAGATTGTTACATCCCCACAAGAAGGACATGGAAAATGAACTGCTGCTTCATAAGGAGTTATTGGTCTGCCACAACCATAACAGACATTCCGTTTGTACGTTGCCATTGACATATCACTTGCAAATCTTTAATTAAAATTAGACTTTGATAATTAAATACAATTAAAACTTAGATATTAGAATATAATATAACTTTAATTATTTTTGGTTTTAAAATTGCTCCTATTATAAAAAAATTATGTTCCTTCAATTGATTTATTGGTTGATTTAAATTAATTTATTCATTCTAGAACAAACAAGTAAATTAAATTTTAAATTGATAAACACCTTAATTTGCATATAACTATTTTATAAAGAGAATTAAGATGCCAGAAAATAAAGTAAAGAAATACTTCTCATTAATAGAAGCATGGGCATGGTGCGATATATGTGAGGATATGGTTGCCTTAAGAGTAGATAAGAATGAAATTACCGATGGATTAAAAATGGGTATCTACACTAAGGAATACAAACATTCAAACCCAAACCCTGATGCAGAAGATATTGATGATCGATCTGGGCAAGAACACACTGTCTACATCTATATTAATGATAATTTTGATGTTACTGGAGTCAAAACTTTTTTCGGAGAATCTCCAAGCACAGAAGAAATAGGTGCGGAAGCCCTTCAAGAGGGAACTGAAGTTAGAATTCCCGTAGTAGTTAAAGAGGTTTCGCCAATGGCAGTACAATTGGGGATGCTTAATAAAGAACAGTTTAAAGTACTAAAGATTTGCGACGGTATGAATACTATAGAAACTGTAGCAGAAATTGCCCAGATAAGTGTAGATAAAATAGAAAAAATGATGGAAGAGCTTAGAAATAAAGGTTTAGTAAAAGTTATTAAAAGAACATAAAAAATTGTATATCCGGTATTAGTAATTAGAGTTTCTTGTATAAGCTAAAGTGTTTAATCTTAATGGGAATGCTCAATCATCTTGCGTGCAATATGTTTGAAAATTTCCTCTACATTTTCTCCTGTCTTAGATGAACATTCAAAATAACCGGATAATCCATATTTATTCGATAGTTCCATAGCTTCTTCAGTTTCTATAGATTTTTTATCTATAAGATCTTTTTTACCTCCAACCATAACTATAGGTATTTTTGTTTTTGTTTCAGAACCAAAATATTCAAAAATAGATAGCCAATCATCAATATCTCTTACACTTGAATATCTTGTCGTGTCAAACATAAAAATACCTCCTTTTGCTCCTTTAGCAAAACTAGGTAAAAGCACACGGAAGCGTTCTTCTCCCGCAAAATCCCATATTCGAAGAGTAACAGTACCCTCTTCAAGCTTTATGTTTTTGATGCTGAAATCCGCTCCGATTGTCATCTTCATATCCTCTTCGAATACTTTTGTAACAAATCTTTTTATTAGTGTTGTCTTACCAACACCCCCTGCACCGAAAATGCACAATTTAAACGCTTGCTTCTCTTCTATGTTTAACACCTTATATTAGATCGAAAAACATTCCTTTTTCTAAATTATCTTTTATTATCCTTAAATACTTTTTTCTTTGAAATTGATTAAAGATTTATTAATTATGTTATTTATTTTTTGTGTTCTTTATGTATATTAAACTGTTTCTGCTTCATTTTATTAAAAAATTGAATTTCAAATTATAGTTTTTAAGATATATAAAAAGGTTGAATATTCATTACTTAATAATATCAGTAATAAAGCACGTCTCAATAATCTTTACTCCTGTTATTTGAGAGATTTTATCCTCAATTAAAGGGTTGAATCTGTCAATTGAAGAAAGATTAACCTTCAAAAGTAAACCACAGTCACCTGATAACCTCCAAATATTAGAAATCTCTTCAATACTAGATAATTCTCTTAAAATTCGTTTAACATCTTTAAAATCAAGCTCAATTTTTATTGTTGCATATATTTTTTGTCCAGTATCAATATCATATTCAATTGTAAATTTTTGTATTATTCCTTCATCTTTCATTCTTTTTACTCTCCTTCTAACAGTAGCTTCTGTTTTACTTATTTTTTCGGAGATCTCATTGAATGACACTCGACTATTTTTTTCAAGGAGTTCTAATATTTTTTGATCAATTATATCCATTTTTGTGAATAATCTGAGTAATTTGAATCAATTCAACAAAAAAATGTTTGCGTTACTAGTAAAATATGATGACTTGTTTATTAATTCATACCTTAAAAGAGGGAAAAAGGAAATCTATTGGCAATTTCCCTTAAATATTAGAATTTTTATTTTAATTGTATCTCTATCCTCTTTAATCTCTTTTCTAATGATATAATGTTGAAGATCAAATGAAATAATGTACGTTTTGCAATCATAATCATGACTAATATCAATAAACAAATTATTTATTTTTTAAAAAAAAATTAATATTTTGAAGATTTTTACTATCATAGAAGAATTTATAAAAATGATATGAAGAAAAAATGAGTGAAAGTCAATATGATTTAGCAATTATCGGTGCGGGGCCCGGAGGATATCATGCAGCTATTAGAGCGGCCCAATATGGTGCAAAAGTTGCTTTAATAGAGAAAGATAAACTGGGAGGTACTTGTCTTAATAGAGGTTGTATTCCTACAAAAGCCTTATACGCATCAGCTCATTTAATTGAAAAAATTAAGGAAGCTGATGAATTTGGAATAGAAGTTCCTGAATTTAAACTATCTTTTTCTAAAGCTGTTGAAAGGAAAAACCAAGTTGTTAAAGAATTAGTAGATGGAATTGCAGCTTTAGAGAGAGGTTGGAAGAACGATATTTATAATGGATTTGGGAAAATAGTTGGAGGGAATATTGATACAGGATTTGAAATTTTGGTTGAGGGAGAAGAAAATACTACTCTAAAATCAAAAAGAGTCATTATTGCGACAGGATCATCTCCCGCTCTAATCCCTACTTTTAATATCGATCATAAAAGAATATTAACTAGTGATGATATTCTGGATCCTAATTTTAAGACAGTTCCAGAACGATTATTAATAATTGGAGCAGGGGTCATTGGTTGTGAATTTGCTAATATATTTGCTACTTTTGGAAGCAAGGTTACCATGTTAGAATATCTTTCTTCCCCTATTGCTACTGAAGAACCAATGATTGTAAAAGTACTTCAAAAGAAATTTGAAAGTCTTGGGATAGAGATCCATACGTCTAAAAACGTATTATCTGTCGAAAATGTAGGAAGTGCTATCAAAGCAACAACCTGTTCTGCTGAAGTCCCAAGAGATCAAGTCGAGAGTGCTGAAAAACAAATATTTGAAGCAGATTTATGCTTGGTCTCAATAGGAAGGTCTAAGGAATCTCAAAATATAGGACTTAATGAAATAGGCATTGAAACAGAAAGAGGGGCCATTAAAGTGAACCCCGAAACTTTAGAAAGTAATATTAAGGGAATATATGCTATTGGTGATGTCACTGGAGGAATTATGCTAGCTCATGTTGCTTATCACGAAGCAGATGTAGCAGTGGCTAATTCATTAACTACTATTGGAGGCTTTCCTTCAGAAGAAATGAAAACTGATTATAGTGTTGTACCCGCAACTATTTTTACTTCTCCAAACATCGGTTCTGTTGGATATAGAAGGAAAGTCGCTAAAAATTTAGGCTTTGATGTCTTAATGGGACAATTTCCATATCAATCCCTAAGTAAAGCTAAATGTATGGGAGAGGAAGAAGGCTTTATTATGGTTTTAGCGGATAAAACTACGCATAAGATACTTGGTGCTTCCTGTATAGGTACTGAAGCTTCAGAATTAATCGCAGAAATTGCCCTTGCTATGAAACATGGTCTTACTATTCATGAGGTAACAGAAACAATTCATAGTCATCCAACCATTTCAGAACTAGTACTTGAGGGTTGTGAAGCCGTTGTAGGCAAATCTATTCATAAAAAAGGACGCCCTATTCATCATTAAGCCATCGATAATATACATTTTTTCTTTTTTTGCCATTGTTCAGCTTTTTATTTTTTTTTTTATTTGTCACACCCTGGATTTTTGTATATAAGGTAGGTTTATACCAATTTTTAGTTGTGAATATATAGAAACTACTAACAAATTTAGCTTACATCAAATTCATCATTAATATTCTATTTTTAGAATAAAGATTCTGAAAATAATATGACGTAAAAGAAAAAAGTCTCTAGGATTATTTCTATTATAACGATTATGAGAATTATATATATAGATTCTTGCTTATTTTGCTTATAGAAAATCTTGAAAAAACTAACTCCAATGTAGATATTTCCGAAAAATATTATAGTTAAATATGTAATTGGATAAAAAAGATAAAAATCCATAGGTAAATCTTCTAAAAAAGGAACTAAGATAAAATTCATTAGAATTAAGAGTAGAAAAATAAAAGTTCTCCAAATAAGAATAAAAAATAATGAGGTTCTAAACCGGTGTTCCCAACCTTTTTTCTTGTCATGCCAATTTATCAGCGCTATTCCTATTATGATAAGGATTATATAGCGAAATATCTCAGTAACTATATTCATGATAATCTCCCTTTTTTATATTAGTGAAATATAATTGAATGATAAGTTTTTTTTATTGTGTATCCAATAACCACAAGGATAATGCAAATTAGAGCTGCTGAGATTGGATAACTAAAGAATAAAAAGGGGCGATTTGGATCAATATCTACTTGAGCCATTAAATTAAATGTAAAAAGCATAATAATGCTTGAAACAATTGATACAACACTTACAGAAAATATTATAATTGATTGAGTTCTATCTAAATGGAATTTAAACCATTTAGTTCTAAATTCTCTTGAAGTATCAATATTCTCGATTAATTTTTTAAAATTCTGATTTTTTAATATTTTTTCAATTGGATAATAACAGAAAAGTATAGTTAAAATTAGGATTATAAAAATTATAATATTATAAATCGAGGAAAAAAAAACAGTTAAATACCACGCTAAAAAAAGCAAGGAAAGAAAGAATTCAGTAACAAAAATAATAGAAAAAAGTGCGGCAGATAATAATATTGTTGCTCTGTGAAAGTTTAGTTTTATATGAAACCATGAGAGATTTTTGGAGATATTGATTTCTGTATTATTTTTCTCTTTACCTAAATATCTAGTGAACAATAGAGTTAAAAAAATACATAATAAAAAAATAGTTATAATGAAGTCTATAATTTGATGAAAATTAGGAGGATTGGAGGGTATTCCTAAAAGATTTGAGAAAAAATCATTAAATAACGCAAAATGACAGAATACCCTAGCTGAGAGGAAACTAACCATTATAATGGAGATTATAAAAGTCAAAAGACTAGAATTCGTGATACCCATTTTAGATGGATTTTTTAGTTTACCTTTGCGAACTGCAATAAGACTATAAAGAGAAAGCAAAAAGAAAATTACTATTATGGCAATTGGAACAGTTCTTACTAATAATCTATCTGTAATATAAGATGAAATATAAGGTGTGGATTCACCAGGAATACGAGTAAGATCTTCAAATAATGTCCATCCTTGAAAAAGGAAAGGTTCAAGAATTATAAAGGGTTTCAGAAGGTACTGGGTCATGAAAAGTATCCCTACTAATGATGAAATAAATATAAATTGTGATTGTCCATGAGATATTTTTAAACCAAGCCAATTAACAATTCTTTCTTGAGGTATAATTTTTTCTTTATTAGTGTATTTTTTATTATTGCGTCTTAGAGTTTTTCTTAAAACATAAATACAAAGAAGTAAATATATGATAGAACTAACTATTCTTGAAATGAACATCCAACAATAGTAAGCCGCAAATTCATCAAATTGAAAAGTAGGTAGATAAAAAAATAAAATATCAAATAATCCAAAGAAAATATATACAATTAAATTAATAGAGAGCATAAAGATTCCTATAAAGGACAAAATGAGAAACAAACTGGATTGTGATTGGCTTAATTCAAATCTAAACAACGTCATTCGAGAGTCGTTTGGATTTGACTCATATTCCATTTTCTTACCTTCCATATCAATCTTCCTTTTTCTTTTATGATGATAAAAATCTTCACTAACCATTAGTTAAATAAAATGCTTTAAAAGGATTCAGTACTTCTTCTTGTCTTACAAAACAAAAACCAAGTCTTGTAAGACAAGAAGTTTGTCTAGTCAAATATAAATAATTAATATAAATAGAATTCAATAAAGAAATTTTTACAACATTTTTTTAGGAGAAAAACTAATATGATTTCATTTTCCAATTTTATTGAGAAATATCATTTAGATCAATATGATGATGCTTTAGAACTAAAAGGTCGTGATAAAATTAACTTTCTTAATGATTTAAATGTCATGATGAAAACTATTTGCAGACTATTCGATAAAATAACTACTATATTTTCTCTCAGAGGAGGACAAGTTTTAATGAGTTTAGCAAAATTACCATCCTCTAAAGAAGTAATCACAAAAACAGATGTTATGAACTGTTTAAACATCGATAGAAGAGAGAAATTAATCCACGCTTTTGATTATTTAAGTGAACAAAATTATATTGAAATTAAGAAAAGGACAAGCAAATTTCACATGGTTAATTTAAACGTAAAAGAAAATCCTGATTTTACATTATTTCGAGATATTGTACAGAAATTTTGGACTTCTCCTGAAGAAGAAAAAAGTAAATCAAAAAAATGGAGGGATCTAAAATGAAAGAAAGCAATGATCTCCAGTCTGATTTAGACATTGAAATGGGTGAAAGCATCCCTGAATTTTTTAACAAAATAAAAGCAGAATATTTAAAACGGTCATATTTAGTCTATTTTCTGATAGCGATGTTGATTTTTACATACTTAGCGCACCAATTTTTGATAGATCTTTACAATCAAATTTATTTACAAATTACTCTAGTCCAAATAGTTTCATGGATTATGTTCATTTCTTATTTGTTTATACACTTTTTCCTGTTATCTTATACCAAATTTAGTCCTACACTAGTAAAGTTCCTTACAGAAGATTTACATTTTTTAGGATTTAAAGTTCAAAGAAAATATAAGAAAGGATTCGACTTTCTCATATTCAATTCTTTTTCAGTTTTAATATTCATTTTCATAAGTATTGGATTTAGTATTTCTCCTGATTATTTTATCACTTCTCTCCTCATAAGACTAATTATAACCTACATGATTTTAGCAATATCTATACCTCTCCTTAGAGGGTTATTACATGATAAATTAATCGTTAAGCTAAGACACCCGTATTTTATCCAACTTGAAATTCAAATAAAATTATTAAAACGCAAAGAAAATGAATCTCAAATGGTAAGAATTTATATGACTTCCATAAAATTGGGATTAAAATCAGATCAGGTCTTACTTAAGCAATATAAAGAGATATCTGAAAAGAAATGGCTTCCACAAGAAGGTAGATACAAATTATTCAGGTTTCTTTCTAGATCTCATTTGTATTTTCATGAATTTTCAAATCCAATAAATTTTAAAGAACATTTTTTAAATCTTGTATCAGCAATTAGAGAATGGGATACAAAAAATCCCAAATATATTAATCAAATCATGTAATGATTGATCCAACAATTCTCGAGATAATAAAAGGCACCCTATTCATCACTAACCTATACTCGCATGTACTTTTTTAAAAAAAAAGATTTCGATCGTAAAGATCGAATATTTACATTTTCATTCTTGAATATTACCACAAAGATACCCAGAAGGTCCAATTCCATGAAATAACGGTTTGTGTTCTATCTTGTCCAATACCATCGTACCAACTTAGCTCATGCTCTATTGTATGTTCTCCCATATCTAGCGTAAATGGTTCAAAAATATAGTAAAAAAATAACCACTTTACAGGTTCTCCATATATTATTCCCTCTGTATCATCCCACCAGAATTTATTTAATCTTAATTCCTCTCCATCTAAAACCATAGTCCAGGACCAAGGCTTTGTAAATAAATGTTCTTCTTTTTCTGAAGCTAATTGCCCCATTGCCACACTAATATAATTAGTTTCTGCCGTATTTATTTCAATTCCATTTGTTATTCGATTTTCTCCAGTAAAAAAAGAGTGAAGTACTTGCCCATGTTCAAATTGATTAAGACCAATTTCTTCGTAATTTGTAAGCATAGTTACAGTTCCTGGCCCTCCCATTGGATGATAAGGCCCATATGGTCCTTCTGCTCCGCTTTCGGGGTCATAAAAAGCCGCGTAAGCCCAATTCCCGCCCAAACAAAAGATTAATGTAATTTCTGCATTAGAATATTTATCAGTTTGGGTTTTAACCACTCCGTTCCCTCCAACAATCCAAACATATTGCCACCAACCACTTACTGGTGTATACCACCAATCGAAAAATAACGCCCAACCTTCTTTAAGTCGCCCATGACATAACATAGTTTCTTCCCCGCTTACTGGATCAACAAAAATTTTTTTAAATTCTCCGTTATCCAGCCATTCACCATCATAATCGTACTCAACATTCCCCTTGATTTGAACTCTGGCATAAGGATCCCAAAAGTCTGATCCTTCACCCACCATGTGTAGTTTTACTTCTAAACCTTGTTTAACGGCGTTTACTTGTGCTACGACGCATACTGTACTAAGTAAAAATACCATAGAAGCTAGCAAGAATACTTTTGTTTTTGTTTTCATTATCGTTTTACCTCTAAAATGTATTCTCTTGACATAAAAAACTTGTTTTAAGATCGATTTTGATCAAAAAATTGGATTATTGATCTAAATTGATCATTGACAACTAGTTCATATTCATATATAAGACTGATGCTCATTTTTAGTGGTAAATATAGAGAAATTGCTGGTAAAATTCCTTTTTCATCATTTATGAAAAAATTTTGTTCACAGTTTTCCCTAATGGCTTTATTAAGGATGAACTACATTTTTTTATATGCCATTTAGGTCTAAAAATTGGGGTGTAGGTTTTAAAAAGATCGCTCTAAAATTATTTCTAATTGGCCTATTTAGTTCAATTTGTCTAATCTCACCATTTCTAATTAGCAGAATAACTATAATTAATCATTTTACCCCATATTTAAGCAATTCTGATATTGCTATTTTCACTCCAGAAAATATAACCTATACAGAACCAATGAGCGGACATTATCCGGGTACATTTAGTTTTGATGATGTGGCTGATGGAGCGCAATCCCCATATTGGATCGGAGGTGTTGATGGGGAAATTTTTGCTGAAATTGGTGGTCATAAAAAAGTCTATGGAATTATTGATAATTCTGGCTCAACTGGAGGAGATGTAAGGCATGAATGGGCTTCTGAGCAAGATCATGGAACAATCGAAAGTTGGATGAGATTCACTTCAAATTCACAAGGATGTGCTTTCTATCTTAGACGTGATGGAGCAAATTATGCAATTATCTCTATTAATGGTGGCAATTTTCTGTATCTTGATAACATGGGAACTCATAATATAAGTGGTGCTCCTACGCCTCAGGTGGATACATGGTACCATATCAGATTTGATTTCAGGGGCTCCTATGGATCTACATATCTAGGATTGGCAAGTCAATACACATATAGAATCTATATTGATGGAGTCGCTTATGGTCCCTATAGCTATGCTGTGAACGATGATCTGAATCGATTCCAAGTACATACAGCCATTGCTGCTGATAGTTTAACTGTTTATTGGGATGCGGTAGGGTATTCTTGGGACCCTAATTATTCAATTGGAGACAATTTGAATGAAGGATTATTACTTAGTTTTGATACTACCTTCACTCCAGATTGGATAGGATATTCATTTGATGGGCAATTCCTTAAAACTATTTTAGGGAATAGTACAATACTATTTCCAATTACTCCTGGACGACATACCATTCAGGTATTTGGGAATGATTCTTTAGGTACTATATATGAATCTGATATTAGGTATTTTACTGTTAAATTTATTAAAATTTTTATTCCAGAAAATATGACTTATTCAGAACCAATGAGCGGATATTATCCGGGCACATTTAGTTTTGATGATGTGGCTGATGGAGCGCAATCCCCATATTGGATCGGAGGTGTTGATGGCGAAATTTTTGCTGAAATAGGCAATCACAAAAAGGTTTATGGAATTATTGATAATTCAGGCTCAACGGGGGGTGATGTAAAGCATGAATGGGCTTATTCCCAAGATCATGGAACTATCGAAAGTTGGATGAGGTTTACAAATAGCACTCAAGGGAGTGCTTTTTATATTAGACTTGATGGACTTAATTTATGTGTGTTAGCTGTTGGGGATGATAGTTTCAAATATTTAGATAATACAGGAAGTCATGACATTGTTGGTGCCCCTACCCCCCAGACTAATACATGGTACCACATACGGTTTGATTTCAGAGGATCTTATGGATCAACCTATCAAGGATTAGTGGATCAATATACTTACAGGATTTATATAAATGGTGTTCCTTATGGTCATTATAATTATGCAGCAAATAATGATCTTAATCAATTTCGTGCTCATACAGGGGTAGCAGCAGACAATGTAACTTTTTATTGGGATGCGGTAGGGTATTCTTGGGACCCTAATTATTCAATTGGAGACAATTTGAATGAAGGATTATTACTTAGTTTTGAAAACCATACAAATTTAGATTGGATAGGTTATTCTTTAAATAGCCAACTAAATAAGACTATTTTAGGGAATAGTACAATACCATTTCCATCTAATGATGGTTTGCATTCAATTCAAGTGTTTGGGAACACAACAGGAGGAGTTATATATGATTCTGATGTGAGATACTTCACAACAGATAGATCAGCGCCTTTAATAAGTGGAATTAACTATGTAATTGAGTTGGAACAATACTCATATTTTCCTTTACATTGGAATGTATATGATATATCAGGTGGAACATACATTATTTTAAAAAACGGTTCAATTGAGAGTATGGGTTCATTTCAAAACAATGACATTATATCAATTATTCTTGATACAGCTGAATTGGGCTATTCAAACTATACTTTAATCACTACAGACGCATTTGGCAGAGTGAGTAGTCATACAGTAATGGTTAAAATTATAGAAGAACATTATGAGCCAATGATACCAGGATTTAATGTATTAACTCTATTTTGTATAATTATTATAACAGTTGGAATATTAAATAAGACTAAAATAAAACATAAAAAATGATTTTCTTTAATTGTAAATTACAATTAACAACAAAACAAGAACATTGAAAAAATTCTCTAATATTTTTATTAATAGGAAATTATTATCTTTAAACGTGGTTTTTTTTAACAGAAGCTTTCTGAGGAAATTTAATCGATCTACTTTACTAATTTTAATAATTCTTTCTTTCATAGTGCTTTTACTGTTTCCAGTTTTCGGATATTGTAAACCTAATATAAATAATATAGTTTTTCCACATATTAGCAGTCCTGAGCTAGAGATTATCTCTCCTGCAAATAAAACATATACAAAACCAATGAGGGGGTATTTTCCTGCAACTTGTGGATTTGAAAATTATGCAGATGGTACCACTGGATTAGATATTGAATTTCTTGATGAATACTCAGGTTTAGGATCAGGATTGAATACTGACATTAGAATTGCAGAAGATTTATTGGATGGGCATCATAATTATTTATATATAAGGGATTCTCAATCAGATAATAATACTTGGGCAGTTCATCAATTTAATGAAAATCAATCTATAGGAACTGTTGAATTTTTTAATCGGTTTGATAATAATCTAGCAGGTTCCGCTATAAGAAGAGAATACCTTTATTTTAGAGCTTCTAATAATACTATTGCTTTCCGTATGCAAATAAATCATCATAATGGTGATTTAAGGTATTATACTGGCTCGTCCTATGAGTTAATATGTAATGTTGATGCTAATACATGGTATCATCATAAGATTCTTTTTAATTGTAATGATGGAATAAATGGTACATTAACATGGATTGTAAAAGAAGAAGATGGTATTGAAATAAGTAGAGTTAGTAATATTAATTTTGAGAACGACTTTAATGGGATTACAATTGATGAAATCTATTTTGAGACTCAAGAAGAAGATTATGGATTAGAAAGTATGTGGGATGCATTTGGTTATTCTTGGGATACTAACTATTTTACAGGTATTAATTTAAACGAAGGTTTGTTGCTTAGTTTCACAGATACTTTTAATTTTACTTGGATTGGATATTCATTAGATGGTAATACTAACAAAACCATTTTTGGAACTACAACTATTACTTTACCGGAGAATGGAAAACATACAATTCAATTATTTGGAACTGTTTCCAATGGAACCTTATACCAATCTGATTTAATTTATTTTTCAGTTAATACAAATCTTTCAGGACAACCGGGTTTAGATATTATTTTTATTCCAATTATAATTATTCTTAGCACGGTTGGAATATCAGGGACATCATATATAATTATTAATTATGAGAAGAAAAAGAAAGTTCAGATAAAATCAAAACGTGTTAAAGAAGTTAGGATGAAATCTGCCTTAAAAACGCGTTCGATCAAAGAAGCGAAAAAGGCACCTCAAATCAGACCTACAGAAAAGAAGTTAGATATTGAAGCATTAAGCCCAATCCCTCAGGAAATATCGCTTGTTGAGGACAATTATGGACTATTAGATGATGAATATGAAGAATATAATTTAAAATTGTTAAAAGATTTATGTAATGAATGGATAAATCAATGTGCTATGCATAAGGAAAGTTTTGAAGGTTTAGGATATAGTTGCTTCAACTGTCATACAAATTACTGTGTGAAATGTGCTTACACTTTAGCTGAGAAAAATATAGGATGTATAGTTTGCGGAAAGCTAATTCCAATAAAATTTCAAAAGAAAAAACCAATACCAATTCCAAAAAACGAAACAGAAAAAGTACATGACATCAAACATAGTCTAAAAAACATTTTTGAAAGTGATGATCTTTTAGTAAGAATAAACCAGCTTGATGATATAAACCTAACCTTCTTTGAAAAAGATTTCTTTATAGAAATTGAAAAAGTAGATTTGAATGAGAATGAAAAGCAATTGTTAATTAAAGAAATGCAAGCTTTAACTCCTAAAGAAAGAAAAGCTATAATTAATAAAATACTAAATGAACCCAATACCTCTAAAGTTAGTAATGATAAATTAAATGATTTTAAATATATTATTCAAAGAAATAAGCTCATAGAAATTTTTAAAAGTGAGAATTTATTGGAAAATATAAAACAGTTTAGGAAAATAGCTTTAACATTCTTAGAAAAAGATTTCTTTAAGAAAGTTGAAGAATTAAATTTAGACCAAAAGTCAAAACAGGCATTTGTTAAGGATATGCTTAGCTTAACCCCTAAAGAAAGAAACCAGTTAATAGAAAAGTTAAAGAAAAATAAAGAATGAATTTGGTAAAATTTTGATAGTATGAAAACAATGAAATTAATCAATAATATTTATATCTGAAAATATATGTAAAATTATACAAAGATTTCTAAGAATGAATAAAAATCGTCTTTTAAATATAATGGAATCCATTGCGGAAGATTATGAAGATATTGTATTAGACTATGTAATCGAGTATCTAAATAAAAATAGATATATTGAACTTGAAATACTAATCCCCTACATAAAATCCAGAATTACTAAAGATAAACTAAACCTCAATGAAGAGGGGATATGCAAGATCCTAAAATCACTATTCCAACAAAATCTTATTGCTATAGGGTCAAAACTCACTAAAGATGAAGTTCTAAACAGCCCTCATATAAGAAAAGAAATCTTTGATTATATTAAGAACAATCCAGGAGTATATTATTATAAAATTGTGAAAAAATTTAATCTGGGTAATCAATCTGCCACATGGCATCTTGAAATGTTGCTGAAATTTGGTCTCATAAAAAAATTGAAAATTGAAAATAACCGTGTTTATTATGAAACGTCTTTAAACCCTAAAGATATTGAAAAGCATTATTATCTTTCAAATAATAAAATTATTTCTATCCTTGAACATTTGAGTACTAATTCTAAAGGGCATACCAAGTCAGAAATCGCGAATAGCCTTGAAATGCATTATAATACTGTTAAAAAATATCTAAATAAATTAATTGAATTAGAAAAGATTAAAATCAAAAAAGTATCAAATAAAACTCTCTATTATATACAAAAAAATTAAACTACTCGATACTGTTTTTAGTCTATATTCCATATTTCCTCATTTTTCTAGTTATCTTAGAAATAATATTCAAAGTTTTCCCAAATGGCTTTATTAAACAGTTTCTATATTTTTTAATTACTCTAAATTGTTTCCCTTTAAATAGGGAATTTTGGAGCGAATCTAACAATAAATTTAATAAATAAAATAAAAAAATCAATTTAAAATAGGTGAAGAAATATCAATAAAAACAAGTCAATAATTATTGCCATATTTGTATTTGGAGTTTTAGGAATACTCCCTAATTTCGCATTAAGCAGTCCTCCTCCTATGATCTACTATGACATCGATATCATATCTCCTGAAAATACTCTATATGAACCCCCACTCAATACTGGCCATTATCCAGCGACTTATAGTTTTGAAGATGATCCAAATGGTGCTAATCCGAGCGGTTGGGATATGACAAATGAACAAGGAGGAGATATAAGTGTAGTAAATAATTTAGATACACATAATAAGCTAGTTAAAATGTATGATACGTCCTATACCTATGGTATCAATATGATGAATTATTTTTCTAGAGAATCAGGGACCGTCGAATGGTGGTTTAAAAAGACTAGTGGAAGTACTGCTTGTATTTTCAATTTTCATAGTGATAGTGTAACTGATGTTAGAGCTATTAATTTTAAAGCTGATGCACAAAATAATGGGGCTTTTCAAACGCGAGATGGTGGGACATGGATATACGACTACAGCTTCTCTGATAACACATGGTATCGAATAAGAATTGATTTTGAATGCGGTAGTGGAACATATATGGGTTTAGCACCAGATACATTCGATGTTTATGTTAATGGAGATCTTATATTTGATGATGTTGCTTTCTGGTTTGAAGCTGATCATATTGAAAAAATGGTAATTGGAACAAATTCTTTTATCACTGGTGTATTCTATGTTGATGCAATTGGATACTCATGGGATAATTATTATATTGGTGATAACAAAAACGAAGGATTAGAACTTGTATGGGACTGCCCATATGATTTATTAGCAACAAGATATAACTTGGATAATCGGGGTTGGCAATCTGTGGAAGGAATCACTTACATTCCAATTAGAGAAGAAGTGGATCATGTTATTAAGATGGATGGATATGATGCCCAAGATAGATGGCATCGCTCCTACGACAGAGAGTTTTATTATGGTTATAGTGAGAAGATAGGTGTATTAATATATGCCTCTGATGCAGGAGTAAATTCTGGAAATATAGGTACATACACTGATTCAAATATAAATGATTATGCATTTGTCTTATCCCTAAAAGGATATACAAAAATATACAAAATAAAAGATTTAGTAAATCTCGAAACCTCAGACGAATATGATGCTATTGGTGATTTCTTTAACGAGCTAGATATTTATGAGTGGTCTCAGGATATCATCTTTTTTTATCTTTGGGGACATGGTCCATTGTACGAAGAAGATGATTATATCAAAATAAAAAGGACTGGAGATGATGAAAAATATTTATCAAGTTCTGATTTTGAAATATATTTAGAGAGCTTAGAAGCTCAAAGGAAAGGATTTTTGGTAGCATCGTGTAAATCTGGAGATTTTGTAGTAAATTTACAAGATAGACAGTATTTAGCAATGTCTGTATCAGATGAGAGTCACGATTCTTTAGCTTGGGGGGGAGAAGATCAATTTTCACATTATTTTTGGGAATCTGTAGCACCTAATCCTATAGCATGGGATGCATATGGTTCATGGGCTTGGGCTGTTCAAGCAAATCTATGGAATCCTTTTTGGCCACCCCAATACTCACTATATAGCAACAATCTTTATGATCAAACGGGGTATATGTTTTTTGCATAAGGATACAATGAAGAAACAAAAATCTTAAATTTTTTCTTTTTATTTTTATTTTTTACCTACGATTTATAGAAGATGTTTGGAGATAAGAAGATTTAATCCAAATTAACCTAAGATAATGTTGCTGAAATTTGAACTCATTAAAGAAATGAAAATTGAAAATAACCGTGTTTATTATGAAGCATCATTAAACGCTAAAGATATTGAAAATTCCTTTTATTTGTCAAATGATAAAGTCATTACTATCCTTGAATATTTAACTACTAATTCTAAAGGACATACTAAATAAGAAATATCAAATAACCTAAACATGCACTATAATACAGTAAAAAAATATCTAAATAAATTAATAGAATTGGAAAGGATTCAGACTAAGAAAATATCAAACAATACTCTCTACTATATAATAAAATCTTAAACTATTCAATCATGTTTTTAGTCTATATTCTATATTACCTAATTCTTCCATTTATGTAGAAACAATATTCAAAGTTTTCCCAAATGGCTTTATTAAACAGATTCTATATCTTTTAATAAAACCATATTGTTTCCCTGTAAATAGGGAACAGTGGAATATAATTTACAATAAATTAAAAAGATGAAAATAATGAAAAATATAAACAAATTTTTGGTTTTTACAGGGATGATTCTATTCACTTCATTTTTTATCTCAGGAGGAATGAAAATATTCTCAAATACGTTCGTTTCTTCATCAGACTACAATCCTAAACTTAGTGATGTTATCACATTTAATTCTCCTGAAGATGATGAAACATATACTCACTATATGAAAGCAGAAGGTTATGATCCTGAGACCTATGGATTCGACAGCGATTTAACTGGATACTATTTGGCAACTTACGGTTTTGAGAATGATGATATTGATGACCTACCGGAAGAGTGGGGTTATGTAAAGATAAATGGTTATGCAAAAGTTATTTCAGGGAAAGGAACAGAGGGAGAAGATGAACATAAAAAGGTGTTTGAATTACATGATACTTCATCTCAAAGTGGGGCTTCAACAAAAGTATTTAATGACATTAATAGTTATTATGGTTCACAGGATTCCGGTACCATTGAGTTATGGATATGGCAAAATGATTTAGGATCTACAAACGACCGTGGCCAAATTACTGGAATGAAAGGTACTGATACAGTATTTCAAATTAAATTGATTGGTGGTAGCACGCCTAAGTGGCAAGCAAGAGATGGAGCAAATACAGTTGACATTGTAGATGCACCTACTCCCTCAGAAGATACTTGGTATCATATTCGAATTGATTTCGAGCATACGACGAATAGATATCAAGGACTAGGAGAAGATGAATATTTCGTCTATATTAACAATATATGTTATGGTCCATATGACTTTGGAGCAAGTAAAAGCCTTGGAATGTTATATTTACATACATATAGTTATGGAATCAATTATAAGGTCTCGTTTGATGCCGTGAGTTATTCATGGGATCCTAGATATGAGATTGGAGATAATTATAATGAAGGACTATTATTAGATATTGAACCAAAAACATTGGTTAACGGGCAATATGTCTTAGATGATGGAGAGACTCAAATAACTGCCTCCATTTTAGGATCCACAGTACTACCTTTTCCTGACACAGGATCTTATACACTAACTGTTTCAGGTGATGGATATGATGATGGAATTGTGGAATTTGAAACTGAAATTCTTGATACTCCTTTTGGTGGAAAAGAGATTCAATCAATTATGAAGGGATATTATCCGGGTACATTTGGCTTTGAAGATGCTACAAATGGTCAAACTGCGCCAGGATGGACAGATGGTGATAATGATGGTCAAGTGATTGAAGAAATTGATGAACATAGGAAAGTCTATGAAATTAATGATATTGATCCTTTTGCTGGAGGAGATGTGAGGCAGGAATGGGCTTCCGCCCAAGATCATGGAACTGTCGAAACTTGGATAAGATTTACCTCAAATTCTCAAGGATGTGCTTATCTCCTTAGACGTGATGGAACCAATTATGCTGGACTTTCTATTAATAGCGGTAATTTTCAGTATATAGATAATACTGGTACTCACACTATCAGTAGTGCTCCTACTCCCGTGGTGGATACATGGTATCATATAAGATTTGATTTCAGGGGATCCTATGGATCTACATATGAAGGATTAACAAACCAATATACTTATAAAATCTATATTAATGGAATTGACTATGGCCCGTATACCTATGCTACGAATGATGTTAATCGATTTCATGTCCATACTAATATCGCTGCTGATAGTCTAACTGTCTATTGGGATGCCGTAGGGTACTCTTGGGATCCTAATTATGAAATTGGTGATAATCTGTATGAAGGTGTATTACTCGAAGATGTGTATACTGATTATGATTGGAAAGGATTTACTTTTAATAATGGCCCTATTACCCCTTTCGATGGTGATAAAGTGTTTCCTCTCTCCATGGAAGAAATCTATTCAATTCAGTTAATAGGAGAAGATACTTTAGGTGATTACTTCTGTTCGAAACGTTTATGCTATACAAACGGAGTAAGTAAGTATGCGGTTTGCGTAGGAATTTCCGATTATAAAAATAGAGGCGCTTTTTATGATCTTGATCATGCGCATGATGATGCAATAGATTGGAAAAATCATCTAACTGGGAATAAGATGAATTTTGATTGGGTTGAACTTTATAAAGATAATGCTGCAAGTGAATATAATGTCAAACAAGCTCTCATTGAAATGGTTACTTTAGCTGATAGCAATGACATTATTGTATTTATATCATCTGGTCATGGCGATCATGTTGGGAGCTCATCCTATCTCTGTATGTGGGATCGTTTTGGAGATCCTCCTGAAGAAGGTGAGGATGGTATGTTATTTGATACAGAATTAACAGCGATTCTAGATGATGCTATAGCTGATAGGATTTTCGTGTTCCTTGAACACTGCCATTCTGGAGGCTTCGGTCCTAAACTACTAAATATGCCAAATAGTAATAATGTCTATTGTACTACGACATGTGAAATATTGGGTCTTGGATTAGATAACCCTGAATATGATCTTGGGGGAGAGCAGTTTTATAATGGCGCATGGACATATCATTTTCTTGAATATACATGGATTGATTATTATGGTGGATCACCTTGGGTTTCTATGGAAGAAATCTTTACTTATGCCCATGATGCTTATCCGTATGATGGTAGATATAAATTCTTGCTTGGGGACTTGTGGATTTACTCTTCTCCTCAAGAATTTGATGAAAAACCTTATACACCCTTCTATTTAACCTAAATTCAATAAATTCCTTTTTTTTTTTTAAATTTTAATTATTGCTCCATATGACTCCTTCATTGTTGTACCACTTGAAAAATGATAAAAGTATTCTTGAAAATGGTTTAAGGTCAGTTCCCTGACAAACCCTTGAATAGAATGAGTGTGTGAGGTGAGTACTCAAAGCCTTTGCACAGGGAACTGATAATAAAATTGTGTGTTCAGTTTAGGGTATATAATTTAATTTAAGAGAAAAAGTAAAATCAGAAAAAAGAGTTCTTACGCATTGGCTAAATATTCATTTAGTACGATGTTTAATTCGACTTCAGAGTTTTGGATCTTCTTAAGAAGATTCCTCAAGCCATACTCATTCAACAGTAGCTCGATAAGATTCTTATACACTGCCGTAATATTATCCCTCCCGGCGTCATAATAAAATTTATTATCACTCAGGGTAAGTTCCATAATATCATATAAACCCCGTAGGGCGTCCTTTATATTTTCAAAATTCTTGAATGCTTTTTCTTTCGATTTTAAACTGTTCATAAAAACTTACTCACCTCAAGTAAATTATGTAAAGGATCATATATAAAGATGATCGTTTTGCATAATTTGTCCGTCGCGATACAAACATTTGGATAGTGGGATCGATCACCCCTCGGCGATATTGATCAGAAAATCTTTTTATAAGCAATCACTTATGGATAATATATTTAACTCAATGTCAATAATCGTAAAAACGAGTATCGAAAAGTGTAAGTTTGTCACGAAATCAATCACATAATTGAGATATTTGATCAACATCATACTTTTAAAATTAGTGTTATTATAGAGTAGGGAGGCTATATTCTGTCTCTTTTAAAGATTGAATAAGGTTATTTGATAGAAATCAAACAATTGAATGCAAAAAGAAAAAAAAAAGATAAGAATTAAAAGCATATTGAAAATTGTTAATCTACTCGGGAACAAACAGTTCTCCTAGCTCAGTTATTTGAATTTCTTTATTTCTTCCGCTTTTCGGTCTTTCAATGAGACCTAATTGCTCAAGGCTTTTAAGATGCAAAGATGCTGTGCTTCCTTTAATATTAAATACTTCTTGAATATCCTTAGAATCTATTGGTTTTTTTCGATCTTTATTTGCTTTTAAGTAACTGAGAATTTTCCAGGGTAATTTGTATAGAAGCTTAGATATAATTTACCTGATGATTAAAATTTCTATTTATTAGTAGAAATGGAAAAGAAATATTTTGTGAATGATAGAACAGCAATAAAAATCTTACTCTACAAGGGTTTCAAGAAGTTCTGTTGTCTCTTCAATGATTTTCTTGACAGGCATGGATTCAAAAATAAAACCCCCTGAGAATTTTGAATAATATCCTTCATAACATTCAATGAACTCTTTTAATTCAGAAAATTTATCTTTTTCTAACCAAATTTTACGCTTGAGTTTTAATACCCATATATCAATTTTGTCTTTAGTGTGAAAATCTTCCACTATTATGAAATATTGATTTTCATAGAGAATCTCTTTCGATCCTCTCCTCTTGACAGGTCTTATCACGGTACGGGCGGGGCTAGGCTTCTTATTGTAATGCCTATTCACAATACCTATTATATTAGAAATATGTTCCTCAAGCTTCTTACTGGATAAATATTCCGTTAAGTCATCTTTCATTTCTTGAACCGTTATATTATATCATCCCTCTTTTTGTCTTCAATCTTAAAATATTGTTAGAATATGAAAGGAAGTATTGCATAAATCTGTGGATAGAGAAGTGATTTATTGATTTCATCATAATTTTTTTTTTGAATATGAATTTAGTAAATTCATATATTCTGAAAGGCCAATTCAACTACAAAGTGTAATTATCCATCATCTAAAGAGTAGTGTAATGAAGAAAGTAAAATAATTTTAATCGAGAGCATCTTCTATACTTCTTACCATTTCAAACCGACCTAAATTGATTTTCCAAACATAATGTAAATTATAGAGAAAGTATAAAAAGTAAGTTGTTCAATATTATTAATTAATCCATAGGGTATTGAAAAATATAAATCTCTTGTAGGAAAAAAGCATGTTTTGTTCTCCTTGTGTTGAAAAATTAATTGATACGGAAAAATAAAAGATGAAGAAAAAAACTCTTGCTGTTATCATTATCTCTGGTTTGATAATGATTGTTTTAGTTATCGGTCTTATCGGAATGTTTAGGCAACCTCCGGTATTATTAGAGGATACCTTTTCATCTATATGGAATACCACAAAAGTAAGTTCGGGATCCACCGGGAGTAATACAGTAAAGTTGCCTTTGGAAGCCTCTGGTACTTATAACTTTAACGTTAATTGGGGAGATGGGACTAATGATGTAATTGTGAGCTGGGATCAGTCTGCAGTCACGCATACCTATGCATCT
>JAEOTW010000353.1 GCA_016839655.1 Promethearchaeota archaeon
AAATTGTCGCTTCAAAAACAGTAAGGATTGAAGATGCCACACGTGGAAGACATCTAGAAATCACTTTATTAGATATACCCGTAACAAAACTACTTGAATTGCTAGAAGATATATTTGAAAAAAAATTCAGGAGTTAACTCAAAGTTTTTAATATTTTATCAATATGACTCTTTTTTACTTTTTCTCTAAAAATAATTCACTTATTATGTAGAACTTCTTTACTTTTTCTACTTTTAGTATTTTTCTTTATCAGATTTGCTGCTGGAATACCATTCTAACCATTCCTTTCGTCGATTTTTCTTTTGTTGGACGGTATCAGTATTTGCAATATTTTCACTTCTTACTTTTTGCCAATATCTATCCAACTCATGTCTTGAAAGCGATAATCCACACGATTGACAAACTACTTGCTTTATGGCTGAATGATATTTCATAAAGCCTCCGCATTTCAGGCTTAGGCAATGAGCCACAGCTTTCTGGGCAGCGAGCCATTATGATACCATTCTATTTTTTATTCAGAGTCATTTTTTGTTAATATATTATATTAATAGAATTAATTAGTGTTAAAATATTTTTTGACATAAATTATAAACACTTATTATTTGTTTGAATTAAATATACTATTTTTAAGGTATTGAGAAATGAAATCAGATGTATTTTATTTTACTGCTCGAACGCACTCTCATGAGCAGAGTATGAGTAAATTTAAAGGTGTTTTAGGATTAAAGAAAATTGAATTTGACCGAAAAATTAAAAACGGCAAAAAAGTAGTAATAAAAACGCATTTTGGTGCTTTAGAAAATATTAGATATCTCCGTCCTAGTTATATACGTTTTTTATGTGATTATGTTAAAGAGATTGGTGGGATTCCATCTGTAGCAGAATCTTGTGGATGGGGTATTCCAGAAAGTATTTCTGGTACTCATACTGAGTATTCCGGTAGAGCAACTGAGGAGGAATATTTAAAAACTGCTCTAATGCATGGATTTACAGAGGAGACAATGGGAGCTCCAATTCTGATGTTAGATGGAGAAGATGGAGCGGATATTGAATTACAAAAAATTGATGGAAATCGATTTAAAGAAATATTAGTAGCTGGTCGTTTACGAGAATTTGATTATATGATATTAGCAACTCATTTTAAGGGCCATGCAGGTGCAGGATTTGGCGGATCCATAAAAAACTTAGGAATTGGATGTGTTTCTAAAGGAGGGAAAGTTGAAGCTCATACAGGTAAAACTTTCGAATTTAATTATGATAAGTGCAATCCTGAATGTAAAAATTGTATTAACATTTGCCCCCCAAAAGCTTTGTCTAAAGATAAAAATAATAATTTAGTTTTCGAGGAAGAAAAGTGTAAATTCTGCTATATGTGCGCTTCTGTATGTAAAGATCAAGTAATTAATTTAGGTAGTGCTTCTCGAGAAGAATTTATTGCTCAAATGGTAGATAATGCCAAAGGAGTAGTTGACTACTTCGGGAAAGATAAAATATTTTATATAAATTATGCAATAGACATCACATATCAATGCGACTGTACGGGAGGTTCGGATATACCATTTGTTCCAGATATTGGTGTTTTAGCATCCTTAGATCCTGTAGCTTTAGATCAAGCAACGGTAGATCTAGTTCATAATTCATCAATCACTCCTCATTCAGTTCTATCTGATGTAGATAACATTCCATCTCAAGGACCTTTTGAATGGCTTTCACATACACCTCGCTTTAATCCTGAATCAGGTGAGATGGATTATAATCAAGAAGGAAAAGAATCCAAACACTGGGAGATTCAATTAGATCTAGCTGAAAAAATTGGCTTAGGTGAAAGAGAATATAATTTAATAGAGATTAAACTCGAGAAAAAAGAAAAAAAGTAAATTTATAATATTATTATTTTCTAAAATTTAAAATTTGTATTTACTGGAGGAATTGGTTAATAGCGTTCACTACGTCATCTCCCTTAACTTTGAACTTCTTCTCAATTTTTTTGAGGTCTATATGATTAAACATTCCATCATCCCATTGATCATTAAGAATCTTAACAACACCCTTCACTATATCCATATTTTCTGTGTATACGTCTACTTGGCTCACATAATTATCCGCTGACATAGCAGAAAATCCCGCTATTTTAGAAGTGACTTCAATAAATGCGCTCGCTTGAGGAGCAAGAATAAAAGACCACACAGTTCTTGCACTTCCAGTATCATCTCTTTGACATGATTGATCAAAACTTAATACCCAATCATTTATAACATAGATAAATCTAGGTGTGGTTGTTGAAAACTTCCTCTTAATTCCTGCGGGTTGACAATAAAAAGTGTATTTGGGAAG
>JAEOTW010000069.1 GCA_016839655.1 Promethearchaeota archaeon
ACTCTCAATTTATTAAAAATACTTGTATTTGCTAATTTATGTCCTAGATCAGATGAAACATCCTTTTTTCCTTCATCTATTACAGCAATAATTGCGTTTATATCAAAATCGTTTGGATCGCATATCTTTTCTGCAAAAGAGGTTTCATGGGACATGCCTTGACACCAGTATACAAAACCCCCATGAATTGAGCGTGCTGCAGACCCAGAGCCTAATCTTGCGAACGTAGACAATTCTTTTTTAGTAAGATCCAATTTTAGTGCTTTAGCTGCAGCAATTGTAAGTGCTGCAAAACCAGCTGCTGATGATGCAAGCCCTGCTTGAGTAGGAAAGTCATTGATACTCATCATTCGGAATTTATAATCAAGATTTTTAAGTTTTCTTAAAGGATTAATAATTTTTAAGACTCTTTCTAGATCTCTTCCCTTTAAAGGGCTATTATTTAATATTGCCTTATCTCCCTTCAATTCTTCCGAAAATTCTATTGTCGTATGAGTTTGTAAGTGAGTATTTTCAGAAAGTCCATATTTCGTCATGCTCACACTATCATTTAAAGGGATATTTAGAGAGGGGGACACTTTACTCAAATTTCCCCAGTATTTTATTAACGCAATGTTAGAATGAGCAATTGCTGAAGATTTCATAAAAACCAATATATTACTATTCCTTTATTTCAATTGTTCCTTCTGAACCATTAACAACGACTTTTTGTCCAGATTTTATATTGTTAATATCGATTTTGTCAACACAAGGAATTTCACTAATGATACAACCTACTGCTATTATAGTATCAATTTGTTTATTAATTATTGCTACTGGAGCCATGTTGTTTTTCTTCATTCTATACATTGTATATGACCCCACTGTCGATCCTTTACCAGAAGGAAAAACTAAAACTTTTCCTGTTATTGATTTACCTTCAAGCTCATGTCCAACCTCTACTACCTTCCCTGTATCAGGATCAACACCGCCATAAAATGAAATCCCATCTTTTGTTACAATAGCTTCTGCTTCAGCTATACCCTTATAGATTTTCCTACCTTCTAACTTCATTTTATTGCCTCCTCTATACATTCTTCAATGGAACCAATTTTCACTTTAAATTTATTTTTTGCTCTACCATAATAACAAGCTTTTGCTGAGTCTACCATTATTCCTTTGAAACGTCCCTTGATTGGAGCAACAACACAACACGTATCTGCTGCAAATTTTGCTCCTGCATCTTCAATTATTTTGGAATAACCCGTTTCATCAGCAATTCTTTTCGTAGGTCGTGCTGTAGTTATCCAAAATTCTTTTTTTACTTTTTTTCCTTTTAGTAAACTAGCTACATTTTCAATTTCATGAATTGAAGCATGTGGACATCCAATACTTACAAAATCAATTTCAATATCATCATCAATAAGTTCAGATCGGGTTTTAATTAGATCATCTTGATTAATTTCTAAAATAGCATCAGTGGGTTTCGGATATTTATCAAACTCTGGTGTGATACCTTCCAAATGGAATAATGCGGTTCCACCATATGTTGCTACTGAAGCACAAAAAGACTTGAGTTCTTCCACAGTTGCTGAAGAGATCCCACTAATGTAAGGTATCTTTTTACCAAAATCGCCCAATTTATCACCAATTATTTTACCTAATACTCCAAATTCATCAGTACCATTCACTGGAGCATTGAGGTTAACTAAAACTTCTCCATGACGATTTTTATCTAGGTGATATCCATAGTAAGGTGTTCTTCCAGTGAGTGCTGATGCAAGAGCACTAGGACCTCCTTCACGATTAGTTCGAGCTCCAATAACGGAATTTGCATAACAAACAGCACTACTTTCGGCCCAGGCGAGATGTTGGCCAAAATGTGGAGTATTACCAATTAAATATGGTGTACAGGAACATGTAGTGATTATCCCCATTTTAGCGAAAGCATCGATAGCACGATTCTGGTTTTTTGCAAATTCTTTATCAATCCCTAATGCTTCCCAATTTTCACGATCCATCCCAGCGGGATTTAATGTCGTTAAAACTCTAACTTTACCATCTTCAGCCATTTCGTTTAAAAATTCCAATCCTGCCTCTCCTAGATTAGCATAAGAAACACCAGCAATTTGGACACCATAAACGTTAACCATGCACTCTGCGTCAAATATGTCACCTAATGTGGTTAATATTTCCATAGATTTCTTAACAGCTTTTCCATACATTCCATTTAACATATCTTGCTCTTCTGAAGTCAATTTCATTTTAAATATCTCCACTATTTTAAATATTTGGTTATATCTACTTTAGGGAATTCAGCAATATCAAAGCTTTTTCCTTTGATTACCAATGGTTTAGTTAAATCAAAACCAATCTTTGTTGTCATCTTTGTCCCTGGCTCTGCACTTGGGTCTAGGCTACTACCTGGTTCTTTATCTTTAACCACCATCCTTTTATCCCCTTGAAAACGAGTTGCCATTGCCCATTCTACAGAGAGTGGATCATAAATATTAATATCATTATCAACAACAAAAACATGTTTACAACTTCCATGCCCTGCAAATGTGCCAAATATCGCCTTTTTACCATCTTCTTCTATTTTTTTTTCAATTTGAACTATTGCATGTAACCATGAACAACCTCCGGGATTAACATTTACGTCTAAACATTTTACTCCTGCTTCATTTACTTTATTAAATATAGTTGGCTCTCGAGGCATACCCATTAATATTTTATGTTCAAGTGCACCTGGTAATAGAGCTTGCCAAATCGCATCTTTTCTATGTGTAATTTTTTTTACTTCAAAAACCGGTTCTTCTCTAATTGTATCATAAGTTTCAGTTAAATCAACAAAAGGACCCTCTGAATGTTTTTCTTCTAAATATACACGACCTTCTAATATGAATTCTGCTTCTGCGGGTATGAGAAGATCTACTGATTTTGCTTTAGTGACTTTAATAGGTTCTAATGCATTTGCTATTTGTAACTCATCAACTCCAATATCTACAGAAGTAGCTCCAGCAATTAGAATGTTTGGAGTATTTCCAATACAAAAAGCTACATCTAATTCACCATTTTTTTCTAAAAATTTAAAAAAATGACGTCCTCTAACTATTCGAGTAGCAAATTGCTCTTTAGAAAATTGCATTGCTCTATGAAAATCCATATTTTGTCCATAATCAGGATCTCTTGCTATAACCACAGCAGAACTAATATAGTTTCCACCATCTTTTTCACAGTGGAATAAAATTGGCAGTGTATCTAAATCAACTCCTGACTCAATTACTTCTTGACAAGGAGCTTTAGAAACTATTTCTGGTTCTGAACGTTCTGTAATCGCTTTTGAAAGCATTGGTATGAGATCTGAAGGAGTAACACCGAAATATGAAGCAATTACATTTTTAGTACAGAAAACATTACCAACTACGCGATAATCAGATTCTTTAACTTGATTAAAAATGACTGGAGTTGGTTCCATTTCTTTTAAAATTCCAGAAATCTCTAACTTTTTTGATACTTCAATTTCAATTTTTCGAAGAAAGCTCTCTTCATCAATTTTATTTATATAATCTCTAAATCCCATAAAATCTAATCAACTCAAGAATTTTATTACAATAATCTATTTGACTAATAAGTTGAGTTACAGAAACAAATTTTATAAAACTAAAGGTTTTCATTATTTAGCATTCTTTTTAAAATTTCCTTAGCATAATCAACTCTAATCTTCTTATCCTGAACTAGTTTATTTGCTACTTTTTCTATTAAATTCTCGGGTACACCTGCAAGTTTTGCAATATTTCTTGAATGTAAAACCATATGGCCCTTTTGTATTCCTTCTGAAGCCAAAGCTCTTAAGGCAGCCACATTTTGCGCTAATCCAAGTGCAGCTGCTACTTGAGAAAGTTCATTTGCAGTTTTAATATTTAAAATTTTTAAAACTAATCGAGCCATAGGATGAATTTTAGTCATCCCTCCAATAATACCTAAAGCAAGAGGAACTTCTATCTTTCCTACTAAATTCCCATCTGAATCAACTTCAAACTTAGTTAATGGAGAATATTGTCCACTCAATGCTGCATATGCATGCGCTCCAGATTCAATAGCACGTGTATCATTTCCTGTAGCCATCGTTATAGCAATAATTCCATTCATTATTCCTTTATTATGAGTTGTAGCTCTATAAGGATCAGCAACCGCAAACTCATATGCATTTAAAATCCCTTCTATAACCTCTTTTCCACCTAATAAGTCTTTATCAAACGTTGCTTTACTTTTTGCTATTCTATAAGTTGCCAAATTGGATACGATTCTAAGATATATCTTACCTCCAGAGATTTCTTCAATATATGGACTAATGCTTTCAGCCATTGTGTTTACCACGTTCGCACCCATAGCATCTAAGACATCAACTAATAGATGAACAATCAACATATCTCCTTTTCTCGTTTTTAATTCTCGAACTTCAAAATCAAAAGCACCTCCTCCTAATTCTACTAAGAGTGGATCATTTTCATTTGCAAATTTTAAGATGTTTTCTTTATTTTCCTCTAATTTTTTTTTAACGTTTTCAATATTCTTTAGATTAGTTATTTGAATCTGAGATATCATTACTGATTGAACATTTTCAGAGTGAAATCCTCCATGTTTTCTTGCTATTTTTGCTGCATTTGAGGCAGCGGCTACAACTGAAGGTTCTTCAATAACCATAGGGATTAAATAATCTTTGCTATTTATTTTAAAATTACAAGCAATTCCCATTGGTAATTGATAAGAACCAACAACATTTTCTATTAATGTATCAATTTGAGACTCTGAAAAGTATCCTAAATTTTCGAGAAGTTTTATCTCATCTTCATTAAATTTGATAAGTCTAGACAATAATTCTCTGCGTTTTTCTATTGTCAGGTTATAAAATCCAGAGATTTCAGAATTATATTCACTCATAATCAACCATCGATTTTATCTTAGAATTGAATTATTTCATACACTTTTAAGATTAATACAAAAAATAATTATTATTCCTAATTAATTAATACTTAGAAGAAATTTAAATTTACATTCAATTATCTGTGAGAATTATGATTCTTATTGCCATTACTGGTGCTTCAGGTATTTCAATTGCAGTTAAATTATTAAATATTTTGAAAGAGAAAAATATTAAAACTGAATTAATAATATCGAAAGCGGCCAAAAAAGTCCTTTTGAGTGAATCTAATATAAGAATTACTGATCTCCAACAATTAGCTACAAATTATTATGATGTGAATGATTTAACTGCTCCACCTTCTAGTGGATCTTATAAAACTGATGGAATGATCATTGTCCCTTGTACTATGAAAACTTTAGCAGCAATTGCTAATGGATATTCTAACAATTTAATCACGAGAGCTGCGGATATTACAATCAAAGAAAATCGTAAGCTAATTCTGATTGTAAGAGAAAGTCCATTAAGTCCTATACATTTAGAGAATATGTTAAAATTAGCAAGGCTAGGTGTTGTAATTGCTCCACCAGTAGCCTCTTATTACATTACCCCAAAATCCGTTGATGAACTTCTCGATCATACTGTCGGGAGGATTCTCGATCAAATTGGTATCGAAAGTGATATTAAGAGGTGGGGAGATGAATAATTGGAATAATATATTAATTTAATATTTTTCTTAATGGGAATAGGGAGATTTTATTGAATGTAATTTTATTTGTTTATGAAATAAGACGATCTAGTATTTCTTCTATATGATTAATTGCCGTGGATAAGTGTGCTTCACTCGGATAAAACTTACTGGTACAATTAGGAATGGCTTCACATACTAATCTCCCCATTCTAACAGGAACACTAGTATCTAACTCACCATGCCATAGAAATACTTTTATACTTGAAGGAATATCTTTCAAGTTAAATCCCCAATCTGAGCTTAATATTTTGATATCATGAGTGACTCCATTGACTCCCTGACGAAAGGATTCTGCCATTAATTCAACAAATAATGGTATTTTATCAGGATCTACCATAATTTTTTTATCTGGTTCTGGCAATTTTTTTGAGCGTTTTTGAAATATCTTTTCGAGTTCCTCTTGTGTTTGGTTTTTCATTTTCAAAATTTTCTTCTGAATAATTTTATAAAATTTAGTTAAAAGTCCGGGTCTATTTTTTGCTAAATTAAGTTCTTTCTGTTTCCCTTTATCCATACCCTCTAAACCTAAGTCAATAGGACCAAGTCCAGAAACAATCCCACAATACGTTAAACGTTCAGTTATTTTAAGTGCACATGCTAATGCATATGGACATCCACCAGATCCTCCCAAAACTGCAAATTTTTGAATATTTAACTTGTTAGCTAACTCAGTAACATCATCAGGCCAATCCAATATCGTTCTATTTTCTTTAAAGTCTGATATACCTCTTCCAGGACGATCTATTGATATGAGCCGAACATTAAAATGTTTATCATCAAGACCATACATTTTAGGTTCAAGACGAGAGGAGCCATGACCATGAAAATAAAATATTGGTTTCCCATCAGGATCGCCAAATTCTGCATACCCAAGCTTACGTCCATCTTTTAACTTAATAATTTGGTCGTATTTATCATTCTCTGTCATATTCTTACTTATTAATATATTAATTATTCTTTAAATTTATGAAGAATTTCTATTGAAAAGAAAAGAAAAAAGTATTCTTAATTTTACTTTTTCTAAATTATGAGTAAGGTTTTTTGATTTGGTAGTAGTCTTTATAATAGAGGAGAGGGTAGATCTTGGATGTGGAGATTCCTTTTTATTAAATACTTTTCTGGTATTGGTAAGTATATCGGACTCCAATTTAATAATCCTTTTATGTTAATGTTTTGTTCATTTGCATTCTCGACTCTCCTTATTTCATATTCTAAAGAGTCGTTCTTTTTGGCTGTATTAGCTACTCTTACTAGACCTTCATTCAGATATTTTAGATCACTGATATCCCTCTGATTAATTGGATCACTATTTAATTTTGCAAAAAGAGGGAAAAACATTTTATGATATCCAGAATGTCCTTTAGGACAGTTATCTAATCCTTTAATATTAGGGATAAGACATCCTTCAT
>JAEOTW010000354.1 GCA_016839655.1 Promethearchaeota archaeon
GGAGATCTTTATATAGCAATACACATAAGAAAGCATCCAAAATTTGAAAGAAGAGATGATGATATTTATATTGAACAAGAAGTTCCTTATACAATAGCTACACTTGGAGGAAAAATTCAGGTATCTGGAATTGAAAAAACTTTGAATGTAAATGTTCCTACAGGAACTAATGATTCTTCATTATTACGATTAAAAAATCAAGGGTTTTATAAAATTAATTCTGATCAAAGAGGAAATTTATTGGTTAAAATTAAAATTAAAATTCCTGATAAATTGAATAAGAATCAGAAAAATGTATTAGAAAAATTACAAGCTGTGGGTTTATAAATAAATATGGATAAATGTTATAAAATAAAAAATGCAGAAATATTGGAGTGTGAAGAATTGGTCTCCAAATGTTTTATAATTTTTAATAAAAATAATTTAATGAGGATATTATAAAATGGTTGTAAAAACACAAGAAAACGAATTTTCAAATTTATGCCCAGAATGTGGGGGTTCAATAGTTCCATTGATTAATACTGGAGATGTGGTATGTAATCAATGCGGTTTAGTAATTAATGAAAAAAATGTTGACTTCTCACATAATGGTAGGAGGGCATATACTAATCAAGAAAAAAATAATAGAGAGCAAACGGGGGCTCCAATATCAATTTTACTACCAGACATGGGATTAAGTACAGTTATAGATAAAAGTAAAATTAATAATCCTGATTTAAAAAGAGCTGCTAAATGGAATACACGTATTACATGGCAAAAAAGAAATTTGTTGATCGCCTCTACGGAATTGAAAAGAATTAGCACTATTTTGAACTTACCTAATTATGTAAAAGAAGATGCTATGCGTCTTTATATCGAAGCTTTTAAAAAGAAGTTGTTAAGAGGCAGATCTATTAATGCGATGGTTGCGGCTTGTTTATATTTAGCATGTAGAAGAAAAAAACTACCAAGAACTCTCCAAGAAATTTTAAATGAAGCATCAGTTAATGCTAAAGATGTCCGAAGATGTTATACTACATTAATTAGAGAAATGAATTTAAATCCACCATCAACTGATCCAGTATCTCTTATTCCAAAATATATGACAGACTTAGGATTAAACTCTGAAGTAGAGCAATTAACTATTAAAATTCTTAATGCATATAGAATAAAATATTCTATCAGTGGTAAAGACCCAAAGGGGTTATGTGCTGGAGCAATTTATTTAGCTTGCAGACTCAAAAATAAAGAAGTTACTCAACAACAAATAGTACAAGTAATTGGGGTTACAGAGGTTACTCTTCGTTCACGCTATAAAGAATTGAAGACCAAATTTAACATAGCTGTACCAGTCTAAATAGAAGAGTATTCATATAGACTAGACAATAATGAATTTCTATTCTTTTTTTAAAATTAACTTTAAATATATTTTGTCATCTTTATTAATATTACATTTTAATTGATATAGATTGTAAAAAATATATTAATTGATACTTATGGTATCTTATAAAGAGTTAGGTTTATCCAATACAAAAGGAATGTTTAAGGTTGCCTTAGAAAGGAAATTTGCGATTCCAGGTTATAATTTTAGCAATTTAGAACAATTGCAAGCAATAATCATAGGTTGTGGAGAGAGTAATTCACCAGTTATACTTCAAAATAGCCCAAGCGCTGGAAAATATGCCAATCCTATCATGGTTCGGTATATGGTACAAGGAGCAGTAGAGATGGCGAATAATTTAGAGTATAATATTCCAATAGTGTTACATTTAGATCATGGAAGCTCATTCGAGTTGGCTAAAAATTGTATAGATAATGGATTTTCAAGTGTTATGTTTGATGGAAGTCATCTAAAATACAATGAAAATGTGAATATAACAAAAAAAATTGTTGAATATGCTCATGAAAATGATGTATCTGTGGAAGCTGAATTAGGAGTCATTGCGGGTATTGAAGATCATGTAAAATCAACTAAACATTACTATACTGATCCAGATCAAGTTGAAGATTTTGTAACCAAGACTAATTGTGATTCTTTAGCTATTGCTATAGGTACATCTCATGGAGCTTATAAATTTAAAGTTGAAAAAGAGGAAGATATACCCGAATTACGTTTTGATATACTTAAACAGATTAGAGAACGGTTAGGTAAATTTCCAATAGTTCTACATGGCTCTTCTTCAATACCTAAGAAGTATGTTAACATTATTAATGAATATGGCGGAAATGTAGGTAAGGCATTTGGAATTCCTGAACCTCAACTAAAAAAAGCAACTCAATACGGAGTTTGTAAAATAAATATTGCTACTGATTTTAGAATCGCTTTTACTGCTATGATACGAAAATATTTAGCTGATAATCCAGATCATATTGGACCAAGGCAATATTTAGGATTAGCTCGTCAAGAATCAATTGAAATGATTAAACAAAGAAATAAAGAAGTGCTCGGTTCTGCAAACCAAGCTCAATTCATTTAATCCATTTAGTTTTATATTAAATTTGTTAAACTTGATTAACCACCTCTTTTTTTCTTTTTCTGTGGTAACATATCTAAAAGTTTGGGTAAGACTTTTATAATCTTCTTAGGATCCATTAATTTGTCTAGGTCATCCCAAAAAGCCTTGGTTAATAGAGGAAATACATAAGTCATTATAAATGGTGTTACCACCAACATGCTATTAAAAAATCATAATTTTGAATACTTGGGAATGATTTTAGATTCATTGTCGTTTTCATAAATGTTAAATATTTCTATTTTTATTATAGGAGAGAATTAATTATTTCAATATCTAAAAATTGAGTTTGTAATAATGAAACCACTTGTATTTTTAGTTGAAGATGATGAAGTACTTGTAAAGAATTTTAAGATCTTCTTAGAAATGAATGATTATGATTTAGTATCTGCTTCAAATGGAAAACAAGGACTTGAAATTCTTGCTAATCTTGAAAATCCCCCTGATATTATAATTTCTGACATCCTGATGCCAATTTTAGATGGGTATGATTTCTATATGAGAGTTTCAGAAAAAACTGAGTGGTCAAGGATTCCTTTTTTCTTTTTATCAGGAAAAACCCAACTAGATGATGTGAGATTTGGAAAAATGCTGGGAGCAGATGATTATATTACTAAACCATTTAGTCCAATGGTATTGCTAGAAAAGATCTCAAAAAAAATCAAAGAAAGTAGGGAAATTAAAAAAAGTTCTAAATTACTTGAGGAAAAGCTTAAAGACATTTTAAAGTATGAAGAACCATCTCTTGAAACACGTAGTAAAGCAGATTTTTACTATATTTTTTATATGAGTTGGGATGATGGAAATGGACCTGTAATATTGGATTTTTTCCCCAAAAACCTTATTCCTTCACTCAACCTTGAAGAGCTTACAACTCAGTTGTATTCTACTTTAATCAAAATATATGAATTTGAACAAGTTCTTGAAAAGAACCAATTTATTATGAGAATTGTGAAGGATCTAATTGATGCATATGGATTAATAGATAAAATTGAAGAAAATTCAGTTATAGCTCCTAAAAGTGGTAAGGGGACATTTATGGTCTGTGCTATTACTCCAAATTTTCATTATCTAAATTCTGAAAGAATTAGAGATATTTTAAAAAAAATTGCATTTAAAATAAAGTCAAAAAGAGACTGGGAGATAAAAGAATATTGGGAAGAGCTTTCTCATATTGTTTAAAATTATTTTTTTAAAAATAATTTCTATTGTTA
>JAEOTW010000070.1 GCA_016839655.1 Promethearchaeota archaeon
AAATAAAAAATATATATTTTAAATCGAAATCCAATTTTGAATATTTCGTGTCTAGTATTGAAACACCAATGTCAAAGGTTTTAACAATGCTGAATCCATCAAAGAAATTAGATGTAGGATTCGCCGTTAAGAATGGACTCGAGTTTTTTTCTAGAAATTCGTTTTTTAATATCGGATCTCTTTTTAACCTTTGAGAGGCTATTTTGTTATGAAAGTGCACATTTGCATGTGGTCCAGATAGTTTGATATCAGAACTAATAATGCGAGATATGAAGGTTGTAGATTTACCTTTCTTAGAGATAACAATGGACGAGCACTCGGGGGAGGCAGGTATGATTACCCGAATTGAAGCATTTGTTGAAATGGCACGTCGCACGAAAAAGAAATTATTGCCTGAATCAAAAAAGACTAGTGCTGTTAAAACCTTATGAATGAACGATCATTCAATATTTTCTCTCTTTTTATATTATTCTAATTTGAGCTGTATTGTTTTTTTATTAAAACTAAAATTTTTTTTAACAATAAATGTAATTTAAAATTCTTTAACTGATTCAAAAATATTTCGAGTTAAAATATACGTGTATCATTAAAATTAGAAAGAGGTTAATGCAATAATATCAGTAATCTTATTTTTCGTTGTGTAATGTTTAAATATATAATTATTACTTTTCTTTCTTATTTATTTAAATCGATGATTATTTAAGTAAAATTGTTATCAAAATTTTCATACAGCTGAAGAAATATGTCAAATAAGAGTCTTTCAAAAATTAAAAAACGCGAAATCCAATGTTATGAAGGCCTAGAAATTGGTGCTGTTTCAGTAAAATGGGTTCGTAGAATGCAAAACGGAGAAATAGTAAGTGAAGTTTTACGACATGAAGGTTCTCCAAGAGAAAAGATAAAAGAGATTTTTGAGCTTTATAATGTTGATAAGGGTTCAAAAATTGTTATTACAGGCCAGGCAACTAGTTTTTTTCTTAATTTACCCTATTTTTCAGAGGTTGAATGCTTAGAGAAAGCATTATCCTATTACAATCTTAAGCCGGATATTCTACTCTCACTTGGTGGAGAGACATTTAGTGTCTTTCCCATGAAAGATGGGATAATAAAAAATATTATTTCAACTTCGAAATGTGCTGCGGGTACTGGTGAATTTATTGTACAACAGCTACAGAGAATGGGACTATCTATTGATGAGGGCATTGAAGCGAGTTTAAAAGGAAATTTTACACAATTAGCAACTAGATGTTCCGTTCACTGTAAGTCTGACGCTACGCATAAACTCAATAAAGGTGAATGTAGGCCTGAAGATATAGTAAAAACATTAATTTATGATTTAGCAAGAAAAGTAAGTGAAATGATAGAAGCAGCTCAATGGCCTACAAATTTAATTGTTATATCAGGGGGAGTTGCCCTCAACCAAGTTTTTATAGAAAACCTATCGAGTTTTCTTCCAAATTCAGAAATTAAAGTCTTGCCAGAAAGTCCATATCTAGAGGTATTTGGAGCCTCTTTGTTTGCATCTGAATTACAAGACTCTTATATTCGATATGATAATCTATACAAACCATCGAAGGTTGAATTTGAATCATATGATTCATTAGAGCGAGTGCACTACCTTTTGGATTACCGTGTTGATTTGAATGAGAAAAGAGAAATAAAAGCAGGTCAAAAGTATATGCTCGGAATTGACGCAGGTTCTACTACTACTAAAGCAGTACTATTTAACTTATCCGATAATTCAATAGGAGCAAGTATTTATTTAAGAACATTAGGTAATCCAATTTTAGCCACAAAAAATTGTATCAGTGAACTCTTAAAGCAAGTGGGGGATAATACTATAAAAATAATTCAGTGTGGGGTTACAGGTTCTGCTAGAGAAATGGTTTCAGTTTATTTAGATAATTGCAGAAGTTTCAACGAAATATTAGCGCATGCCAGAGCCGCAACTGAAGAGGTTCCTGATGTGGATACCGTATTTGAAATAGGTGGTCAGGATTCTAAGTTTATATCATTTTTAAAAGGTGTTCCGATTGATTATGCTATGAATGAAGGATGTTCTGCTGGGACAGGTAGTTTTCTGGAAGAATCAGCCTCAGTAGATATGGGGATTCCAGTAGAAAAAATTAGTGATATTGCCATAAAAAGTGAGCATCCAATAGCATTTGGTGAACGTTGTGCTGCGTTTATTAATACTGATTTACGAAATGCACTTCAACAAGGTGCTAATCCAGATGATGTAGTTGCTGGTTTAGTTTACTCCATTGCGGATAATTATATTTCCCGTATTGTAGGCCCACGACAAATAGGAGAGAAACTACTGTTCCTTGGTGGGGTGGCACTCAATAAATCAGTTGCATTGGCTATAGCAGCTCGTTCACAGCGAAAAGTGATAGTACCCGCACATCCTGAACTTATGGGAGCAGTGGGAACTGCTCTTATGACACGAGATCTTCTTGATAACGGTCTTATCTCAGAAACAAATTATAAGCTTAGAAATCTAATAAAGGGGGAAATACAACTTAAAAATATATTCAGATGTAAAGCGTGTGATAATAACTGTGAGATTCAGAACATTTCCATAAGAGGAAAGGTTTACCCATTTGGTGGTTTATGTTCCAAATATCGACTTTTACGCCAAAAAGATACTAAAGTTAAAGAAGGTCAAGATCTTATAGAATTAAGAAATAGTCTTATATTTAATGAATTTGGAGCTCGTCCTTTAAAAAACCCACGCGGGACAATTGGTATTCCTTTAGCATTGACTTCTCATATTTTATTTCCATTATATGCTAAATTCATTAATGAGCTAGGTTTTGATGTAGTAGTATCAAATCCTTCTAAGATTGGAAATACTAAAACTAAGGCGCCAATATGTTATCCTTGTGAATTAGTTCATGGTGCGGTAAATGATCTTATTAATCGTAATGTTGATTACATCTTATTACCTCATGTGATTGAATTGGAAATTCCAAATGGTTATATACATGGATATACTTGCCCTTCTACGACAACTATCCCGGATATTATCCGCGCGGCTTTTGAGAATGCAAGTGAAAAAATATTATCACCTCATATCGGACTTTCTGAAGCGCTTATTGAGACTACTCTCAAAGAGTTTGGTAGGATTGCTAGTAATTTGGGATTAGAAGAAAAAGTTGGTGTTAATGCGGGATTTGTAGCGTTATCTCATTACAAAATGTTTAGAGAAATCTATTTTCAATTTGGACGAAAAAAGCTAAAGGAATTAATAAAAAAACCCTCAGTAATTATAACAGGAAGACCGTATGTTGTATATCCAAAAGATGTTAATATAGCGCTCCCTCGAAAGATTGCTAGTAGAGGATATAATGCTATTCCTTCCGATTTATTACCGATTCTGAACAATCATACTACCCATAAAAGAAATGTATGGAGTTTTACTCAAGAGATCAATAATGCAGTTGAATATGTAAAAAAATATCCTAATCTATACATATGCTTTGTCTCTTGTTTTTCATGTGGTCCAGATGGTACTATGTATCATCAGTTTCGGCAACAACTTGAAGGTCATACATTTTGTTATCTTGAAATTGATTCCCATACTGCTCATGCGGGTTTTGAAACTAGAGTTGGTGCATTTCTTGATATAATTGAAGAACGACATCGAAATAAGAATAAAAAAAATAGAACAATATTAAATCAAACTATTACTGCCTGAGAAAAATGTCTAAAATAGAAAAATGTGCTGATATATCAAATAAAGTAAAACAAGCTAGGTTTTCAGATAACCATAAGTGTATTATTGACAGTGAGGGACAAGAGGTTGAATTTAATGATCCAAGGGTGGTTTATGTCAATCCAGAACCCCGTAATTCATATGGAAGTCAGTTAGTAATAAACTTGTTTGAGAAACATAACCGAAAGATTAGAATCAGTGCAGAGACAGATGCATCAGTTCTACAATATGCGAAAAAGATCTGTTCAGGGAGGGAATGTCTTGCTAGTGTTGCTATAGCAGGAGCAGTTCTAAAGGATATTAATGAATACAGAGGCGAAGACGAAATTACTATCTATAGAACACCTATAGATAACCATGGACCTTGCCAAAATGGTGCATGGCCAGTTCTTTGGGAGACTTTTGCAAAGACATTAAATTTAGAGAATGCAATATTTTGTGCTTTTCCTAAATATACTAACAATTATCTAGGATTGAATCGTGATTTATTAGCTTGGGAAAATATATATTTTGTTCTTGGTCAGTATATTATCGAAGCTAGAAATGCATTACAATGTGTTGCAAGAAGAAAAAATATTGCGTTACATCTGTTTGAAGATATAACAAATGAATTTATAGACAATTTAAAAGATGGAAAGAAAACCTTAAACATTGGCTTAATGAAATGGGCAAAAGAGGTTGCTAGAATACCTATTAAAGCAAAAATTGAAGCAACTCCAAAGGTTTTAATATTTGGGGGACTAAATTTAATGTTCGATCATTATCCAATCGAAGAATTTTTTCTTGAAAAGGGTATTATTCCAAAAGTTGTTGATATAGTTGAATCAATGAGTCTAATTTTAGCTGAAAGCACAATAAGATATGGATTTAAAAAAGGATTTATAACACCTAAGGAACAATTTAATATACATTTACTCGATTTTCCTGACATGGATGAGAATGATCAAAGAGAGGCTCGTAGAGCAAAAAGAAATACAAAGGCTTTACAATTCTTAGATTCACAATGTAAACTTATAAGACGATTAATGAGTAAATCTGATTTATTATTTGATCCATTTGTAGAATTTATTGAACTCTTTGAAGAAGGAAACAAATATGTTTCTTCAAATAGTCTTAGTGAGACTCCAGTAATTACTGGTAGATTTTTACATTCAATTAAAGAAGGAGTTTATGATGGTTTAATTAATTTAGGGACATTTAATTGTCAGCCCGCAATGAACTCACAAGCTATTATTCGTCCTTTAGCTAATAAAAATAATGTTCCTTATGCTGCTATTGATTGTGAAGGTCCATGGATCTCAACAAATCAACGTAGACTTCTTGAAGCAATTGCTATTCAAGCTAAAAGAGTCCGGAAAAAGAAGAATGAGCAATCTTCTTAACTAAATTTCTTCTCGATTTTTCCTTTCAGCCAACCTGTTTTATATGATTCTATATTATCGAATTCAGATACGTATGGTTTAATATCTAATAGAGGTGTATTATCTAACGTATCAATATTTTTTACATGAATTATATTTTCTTCTATTCTTTGAATTTCCAATATTGAAAGACCAAGAGGATTAGGGCGGAAAGGAGTTCGAATAGCAAAAACACCTCTAGATTCATCATCCAAAAAGGGTTTTGAAATAAGTGGAACAGGAAGTTTTACCATGTCAAAGAAATAAAGACAATAAATATGAGAAAATCCATTTAAATCTTTTAAACCTGCCTGATATTCGGAAAAAATTTCGATAGTGCCTTCTGATTCAGAAATTGATGACTGAATGGGAATACCCTTAAGAAATTTAAATGGAGTATGAATTACACCTATTGGTTTAAAACTAATTTCTTTTGGAAATTTCCTTTCGTTAAAATCAATTAATTCTCGTTTCGTGATTTCCATATTAATTTAGAGAAATTACATAAAAAAAAGATTTTGTGAATTTAACTTTGTTAATTATCTAAATTTTTGAGCAGGCTTAAAAGAAAATCCCAAGTTCTTTCGACCGAATTGATTTCTAAACGTTCATCTGGGGAATGAAGTCCTTTGGAATTAGCTCCGAAAGCGATAGCATCAACCCCTGGAATCTTATCGATTAAAAGAGTAGCCTCCAATCCACCATGGATTATTTTTATTTCTGCTTCTTCCTTAAATAGTTCTTGATAAGTTTCTTGGGCGATTTTTAAGAGTTTTAAATTAAAATTTGGCTTCCATGGAGGATAACTACCTCTATATGTGTTCTCCATTTCCAAACCTGAAAGATCTAACAGTCGTAGAACTTTTGTATAAATATCGTTATTGAAATATTTACTTAGGCTTCGATGTAGCCATCTAAGTTTAATGTGATCTTCTCTAGTTCTTATTTTACCTAAATTTGTTGAGGTAAACATTAATTCTTTATATTTGGGATGAAAAGCAATAGGACCATTAGGAAAGATATAGAGAAGATCTAGAAGTTTTTCTTGCACATTTCTAGAAATAATTTCATTATTTGTTAAATTTTCAATTTTTTTAAATTCTAAAGCCATTGTTTCTTCAAGTCCATCGTACTGCTTCTTAATTTCGGCAAAACAATTGAAAGTATCCGATTTAATGTTCTCAAACTGATCATTTTTTACAAAAAATATGGATTTAGCTTCTCTTGGTATAGCATTCGCCGCACCGCCTCCATGTATTGAATTGATATGAAAATTGTGTTTTTTATTTAATTTCCACAGAATTTGACCTAAAATTTTTATAGCGTGAGCCTGCCCTTCATTACATCTCCCTGAATGGCCCCCTATTAATCCAAATACAGAAATTTCTATAGGTTGTAGTTTTAATTGCTTTCTATCAATGAGATTGGACTTTTTCTTTATCCTTGTGTGAAAACCTATTCCTCCAGTGCATCCAATAGTAATTGATTTATCTCCTGAATCAAGATTTATTAGATAATCCCCAGCAACTAGGTTGGGATCGATATTTTTGGCCCCACCCATATCATACTCTTCACGGACTGTGAATAATAAATCTAGCCCTAAAGTGTTAAAGTTTACTTCACCATCATGAATTTTTTTCATTATAGTTAATAAAAAACATATCCCCGTTCCGTTATCAGCTCCTAAAGTTGTTCCTTCTGCTGTGATCCATTTTTGATTATCAATTTCTATAATTTTGAGTTTGAGTGGATCTTTTAAAAAATCATGAGTTATACCTTCATTTTTTTCACAAACCATATCCATATGGCACTGTAAAACACAATTAAATTTCTGATTCACAGCGGGAATTTTTACAGCAATATTCCCTACTTCATCAATTTTAGCTTTGAATCCATATTTTTCTGCTTCATTCTTTATAAAAATTCTTATTTTATCTTCAAATCTTGACTTGCGGGGAATTTTTGAGATTTCATAAAAATAGTTCCAAAAATCGCTTGGTTTGCCTAAATCCTCCAATTCTAACATCAGAATTTCCTTAGGTTATAAAGATTAATATTTGATTAAAACAATGGATAAATTATTACTAATTATAATTAATTGTTAATATATTTAAGAGTGAACTTCAATAGGTTTTAATTATGTCTCGTGTTGGTTTTCGAATAGTTGGAACTATAAAGGAAATAAAGGGAAAATGTAATGCAGGTCATAAAGTAGGAGATACATTTGAGCTTGATGGACAAGACTCAGGAGGATTATGTGGTTTTTTTTATCATGATATCTTTCCTTACCTAATTACACTTCAATTTGGGGGTTCTTTTCCTTGGAGTGAAGATCAAGATATTGGAGAATATGAATGCCCAGATAGAACAAACGCTGTGAAAATTGAATTAAAACGAATTAGAGATTAAATGGGGAATCATTAATATCTTTACGGTTTAATGGATGATTAAAACTTCTCCATATTTGTTGGAAAATTAATGAAACAAACTTTTAGCATTTATTTCTATTTTTCCATGAAAGGGATTATATTAATATGAATTAATTAATATCAATTATAATAAAAAAAATATAAATATCTCCTCTAAATTAAAAAATTATATAAATGAATGATATAATAAGTAGTAATTATACCCAAAGTCAAGAAGATTTATTTAAAAAGATATTAATAGTATGTCCTGAGTGTAAAAAACTAAAAATATTAAATATTCCTTCAAAAATAATAGAACAAAGTCAACATATCACTACAATTAGCATTCCTACTGGATTAGTCTGCGCACACCACTTTCAAGCATTTGTTGATAAGAATTGTGCATTAAGAGGATATCAGTTAGGGGATTTTGAATTTTCAAAAAT
>JAEOTW010000071.1 GCA_016839655.1 Promethearchaeota archaeon
ATATTTGAATTTTTCTTTGAAGGTATCGTTTAAGGATTGGAAATAAAGCGATAAAGGTAAATTCTGTGGGCAATTATTATCGCAATTTCCGCACTCAATACAGCGATCTGCATCATGAGCTACTCTTGTTAATTGATATGTAGCTTTATCAATAGTTTTAGCCTTTCTCTTTTTCTGTAATATACAATCTACACAGTAGCAAACTGGACAACCTCTTATACAAGTGTTACACATAGTGCATTTAAGAAGCTCTGCTATTTTTTCATCTTGTGAGAGTTTATCCCATTCTTCTAAATCTTTTGCTCGTTTTTCCCTTGCTTTTTCAATTATATCATTGTATTTTTCTTGATGAGCTATCTTTTCTTTATCGGGAAGTGCTTTTGTTTTAACTCCTGATTTATCTAAAATATCACTCCCTTTATCTGAATAAACTTTTAAGATAATCTCATCTGAATCAATTGAAATGCCTATATCACTTACTGTTAAATCAGCAATAACCGGGATTTTTCGATAACATCTTAAACAATTCTCAGCGACAGTGAGATTAAGTTCTTTTGTACTTCCATCTTCCATCTTAACAGTTAGTCCGTTATCTCCTACTTTTTCCTTGACAATCTTGGTTGCATCGACATCCTTAACGGATCTCATTTCTCTTCCTGCTTTAGGAAGCATCCCTCTATCTTCAATACCAATTATGAAAAGATTATTGAGATTTACCTGTTTTATTTTAGCAAGTTCTATTAATGCTCTTGTATCACAAGGTCGAGCAATAAGTCCTACTTTCTCGTTCATAGCTCCCGCTACAGATTTGTGTAAATATTTTGAAGCAGAATCCGTTCTTGCATACCCAAATGCAATTAAAGGAGTTAATGGAAAATCTTTTACATCTTCCTCCTTTTCAGCTAGTTGAGGTTGAACAGTAAATCTATCGATATTCCCGGATTTCTTATCAACCCTTAATTTAGCTCCAATTATTTTGTCTACCGCCTTTTCTTTTAATAAAGTTGCTAAGATTTTGGGAAAATCTTCAATCTTTATTAAATATTCTACTATTGCTTCCATGTAATCCCAACTCTAACTTTATATTAGACTAATAATTTTCCTTTATTTTTACTAATTTTTTGAAATAAATTTTCAATTTTTTTATTAAATTTTTACAAACTATTTTTAATGTGTTATATGGTGCGCCCATTTCTTCAACTGAGTTCTCATTTTTTTAACTCAGTCTCATCAGTAAACACATTGATTATTTTAAGCTTTCGCTTTCGCTTTCGCTTTTCCTTTCTTAGGTGTGTCTTTTGCACGTAAAGGACTTGGTCCTAATTTACGTATTGTTTTATCAACTTCAATCGCTTCATTTTGAAATTTCTGGCCTTCAGCTGCAGTACAATAGATTATTTTTATTCTATTTGGACTTAATCCAACAACTTTCATTATTTCTTTGATGTATTCGACTTGTCTATATGCGTGATAATTGCCTGTTTCATAATCACATTCACCAGGGTATCAAGCGTTAATTACTACTCCGTCTGCGCCTCTTCCAAATGCTCGCATCACAAGGTCGGGACCTACACGACCAGCACAGGGTACCAAAACATTTCTAATGCTATCGGGATATTGTGCCCGAATAGTACCTGCCATATCAGCTGAACCATACCCTCATTTCCAGCAAGCATATACAATAATTTTTATATCATTATCTTCTGCCATTTTGATTACCTCTTTATTCCTCCATTGGTAATAATTCATCTACTAAAGCCATATATTGATCATCTCTAAAGTAAGTTAATTCAATTGCTTTTGATGGACATAACGATGCACAAGTTCCACATCCACGACAATTAATTAAATCGACGACTATATTTCCATTTTCATTGATCGAAATAGCAGTATAAGGACAAGCTTCTATACATTTATAACATTTCGCACACCGTTCATCTGATGGTGTAGCTCTAATTAACTCCATAGTATATTCTCCTCTTCCCATCGGAATACCTGCTACTGATGCTGCACCTCTTGCTTGACTAACTGCTTTGTCAATTTCTTTTTGACCTTGAACAGAACCACAAATATAGATTCCAGGAACTTTTGTACTAATAGGATCAAGTCGGGCATGGTATTCTTTTAAGAAACCATCAGGGCTTTTCTCCATGTTTAATACTTTAGCAATTTCTAATGTTCCTTGAGATGGAAGTGAAGCGGAGGATAATATAACCATGTGAAATTCCATTGAAACAACTGAATCTGTTCCTACTGGTTCAAATTGTACTTTAAGATTTTTGGTTAATGGATCTTCTTCAATTTTACCCACTAATCCTTTAACAAAAATTATCCCTGCATCTCTAGATCTTCTATAGTATTCTTCATAATCTTTTCCGGCGCATCTCATATCTATATAACAACAAACTATTTGCGAATCTGGATATTCTGATTTTATTAGTTTGGAATTCTTAAGAGACAAATTACAACAAATAACGCTACAATGAGCATTTTTATTAACATCTCTTGAACCAACGCAATTAATGAATAATACTTTAGTTGGACGTTTTCCATCTGAAGGACGCTTTAAATGCCCATAAGTTGGACCATTTGGAGCCAAGATTCTCTCTAATTCTATTTGATTGATAACATTATCATAAATACCGTAACCATAGTCATCTTCTTTATAAAGATCCCAACCAGTAGCGACTATAATTGTTCCTACTTTAAGTTCTACGATTTCATCTTGTTGACTGAAATCTATAGCTTGTTGTTCACAAGCATCTACACAAGCGAAACATTCAATGCATGCTTCTCTTTCGAGTTGTGAAATTGCCGGTACTGCTTGAGCAAATGCAATATCAATTACTTTTCTTGCTGATAAGTGTTCATCAAAATAATTACTGATATAAACAGGACATACATCTGTACACGTTCCACACCCAGTACATTCTTTTTCAATAACAAATCGTGCTTTTCTTCTAACTTTAACTTCAAAATTACCAATATACCCATCTATTTCAGCAACTTCACTGTAAGATAAGATTTCTATATTTGGATGACGATTAGCCTCGAGCATTTTTGGTCCTAAGATTCATATACTACAATCATCTGTAGGAAAAGTTCTATCAAGTTGGGACATTCGTCCACCGATAGTGGTGCTCTTTTCGACTAAATATACTTTGTATCCCGCATCACCTAAATCGATTGCTGCTGATAATCCTGCAATTCCTCCACCTACTACAAGGGCAGATGGTTCTACTGGCACAGTTTTGGTTGGTACGTCTTCCAGTAATTTAGATCGCGCAATACCAGCTTTAATTAATTCAATTGCTTTTAAAGTAGCTTTTTCACGTACTTCTGGAGCTTGGTGAACAAATGAACAATGCTCTCGGATGTTTACGAATTCTAAATATCTTGGAGGTAACCCCATCTCTTTTAGTATTGCATGGAAAACCGGTTGATGAGTTTTTGGAGTGCAAGCTGCAACTAAAACTCTATCAAATATGAATTCTTCATGTTTTTCCTTAATTTCTGTAGATCCGCCTTCAGTACATAGAGACAAATATGGGTATGCCCAAACATTATCTAAGTTATCTATTTCTTCGACAATCCTTGGAATATCTAAGATTCCTGCGATGTTAATACCTCAGTGACACACAAACACACCTATTCTAGGTTTATCTTCGTTTTCATTTTCATTGGTCTGCTTTTCAGACACTTTAACCACCTTAAGCTAAACCTAACCTCCTAATTTTTATAAAGTATCTTTTCTCTTAGTTTCTTAGAGTATTTATAAGAATTGATTTTATGATCATGTAAATAGTCTATATTATTAAAATTCAATTATTATAACAAGAAATTTGTCTATCAGTAATTTCTAATGAATCATTGATTTTGCTTCAATGAGAATTTCAAATAAAACTTCAAGCTTCAACATATTTAATAAATCTAAAAACCAATTTTGCTAAATTATTAACCAAATCTTCATCTGTAATCAATTTATCTTCAGAAATTACATGTCGATGTATAATACTATCAATTGAATACAAAAGAAATTTGCTAATCTTATTTAAATTCTCTTTATTTGGATATCCTAATTGTCTTAATACTTTAGAAATAATAGGAACTAGTTTTAATTCATTTTGGATGTATTCAAAATCTTGAAATAACTTTCTATTTGAGAGAAATGCAGATTCAAGCGCGATTATCAGTAGCTTGTTTTGCCTATGTTGCTCTAAGTATTGATTTAAAAATGATTTGAGAAATTCAGGTAATCTTTCTAGTGTTAAATTTTTTAGATTAACATCATTCAAGAATTCAGCATATCCTTGTTTTACTAATTCCTTAACAATATCTGGTTTTCCATTTTCAAAATGATAATAAAGTGTACCGATACTTACTTTTGCTTTATTAGCGATGTGATTTGTACTAATATTGTTATATCCTTTTTCTTGGATCATTTGAATTGTAGTATCTATTATTTCTTGCTTAGCATTTCTGTTGCTCATATTTTCTATTTCCTCAATATTTTCTAATTCCTATATAAATATGAGGTGTCGAGTTATTTAAACTTATCGAGCAAAGCTCGAAAAATTTATAAAGTCTGAACAACATACATTATTCGAGCAAAGCTCGGTAAAAAAAATCAAAATTTTAAACGATGAAAATAAAAAATGTCATTAAATGTATTAGAAGAAATAAGATCTATTAAAAAGAATTTAGATAGTGGGGTTAATTATAAAGAACAAAAGAGCAAATTCTTTGAAATTGTAGATTATATTAAAATTCATGAAATTAAAGACGAAGAAATCTTAGAAAAAGTTAGCAACCTAAGATATAATATGGCGAAATCTTGGAGACCAAATCAATATTCAATTTGGACAGGTCTACTTCTATGGGGTGCCTTAATAGTATTAGGAGGCCTATTAATATATACATCGTTTTTGATCTGGACAAATTTAATAGGTCTTGGAATTTGGATGGGCGTTTTATACATAATCGTGCTTGTTCTCGGTTGGCTCTCAATTAATATGGGGATTCATAATTTAGGGCATTATATAGCAGGAATATTTGTTGGAATCAATTTTCATGCTTGGGTTATACGGAAAGCAGTGTTCCAATGGGCTTTAATTATTGAATATAAATCTTATCTAATGGCTACTTTCAGAAAAAGACAGATCCTCCATATTTCCGGACCGATATGTACTCTTATGGCACCTTGGGTAATCTACTTCATAACTCTAAATCCGATTATGATTGGTATAGGGATTTATATGTTTGTAGCATCAATCCCTGTGATAGTAAAAAAGAAATGGGATTATGGCAGAATTTTTAAAGAAAGAGAACTGAAAAAACAAAATAAACAAATAAAAAATCAACTCTAAAATCTCTTTTTTTTTATATTTTTAATATCATCTCTTTATCACCCTCAATTTCTCTAAAACCAAACTTCTCATATAGGGGCTTTCCAGAGGGAGTTGCATGGAGGACTATTGATCGTATCCCCCTATTCTTTATTTCTTCAAACAATTTCTCCAATAATGCTGAACCAATACCTTTTCGACGCCATTCAGGTTTAGTATACATATTCATAATATAAGCAAATTTTCCAGTCATATTGATAAAATGAGGAGGTTTTTGTAAAAATGATAGACCACTCGTAGCGATGATATCATTATCTAACTCTGCTAGCCAAGCAATAAATTCGTTAGATCTCATTTTATCAAGAAAAAATTCCTTTAATGATTTTTTAAAAGTTTCTATTTCCTTAGGGGGTGGAGACTCTTGAATTTCTTTTAAAAAAATAATACGAAAATCTATTAATACATCACTATCATTAAGAGTGGCTTTTCTTAGTGAGTACATAATAAAAATTTAAGTTGAAAAATATTTAAGCCTTCATATTGAAACCTTGAATATGGGCAAAAATATAAAAACTATTGAGAAATAATATTGGATCATCTGAAATCAAATGTTAAAATAATGTGATAAATAGTGTCAAGTCTATTTGATCCAATACATATTGGAAATTTAAAGTTAGATAATCGATTTGTTCGTACTGGTACTTATGTCGCGATGGCTAATGATAAAGGTGAAGTTACAGAAGACTTAATTAAACTTTATAAAACTCTTGGAAATGGGAATATTGGCTTAATTATTTCAAGTATTCTATATGTTCATCCCTTAGGAAAAAGCTTAAATAAGCAATTAGGGATTTACAGCGATAAATTCATACCTGGTTTAACAAAAATGGTGGATGCTATTCATGAGGGAGGTGGTAAAATCGCAATTGAAATAGTGCATTCTGGAGCACAAACTTCCAATGAACTTGTAGGTGGACAAACTATAGGACCTTCAGCAGGAATTAATGACCCCGTAACTATCTCGAGGTCTAGGGAAATTACACCAGGAGAAATTGAAGAAGCTATAAATGCCTTTGGAGAAGCAGCTCATCGTATAGACAGAACTGGGGCTGATGCGATCCATATAGATGCAGCAGGAGGATATTTAATAGATCAATTTCTTTCACCTTTTTTCAATCATCGGGAAGATAAATGGGGTGGTTCAGAAGAAAAATGCTTTCGCTTCATGAAGGAGGTTTACTTAGAAGTCCGAAAAAACTTTTCTAAAGAAAAACCGATATTGGTTAAAATGCAAACTAACGATTATACGCTTAAAGAAGGAATTATACCTTCTCTAGCAGCTAAACATGCAAAAATGTTGGTTGATTTAGGTGTAGATGCTTTTGAAGTCGCAGCAGGTTGCACCCACTTCTCAACAATGAATATGTCACGAGGCAAAGTCCCTAAAGAAGAATTCCTAGAGTATGCCCCTGACAATTTGAAACGAGTCTATGAAAAAATTATTGGAGGGTGGGTTGGAAAATATTTATATGAACAACCATTTAACCTTGAGGATGCGAGAGAAGTAAAACCCCAAATGGGAAATATTCCATCAATTTTAACGGGTGGAATTAGAACAATTCAAGAAATGGAACAAATTATAAAAAATGGAGATGCTGAATTAATAGGAATGTGTCGCCCATTTATAAGAGAACCTCATCTCGTAAAGAAATTAAAAGAAGGTAAATCAGAAAAATCAGAATGTATTTCTTGCAATCGCTGTTTAGCCGCATCAGCGGCCGCTATTCCCGTTCGATGTTACGTAAAACACTTCCCTACAAAAGAAGAAACAATGCGTAAAGAACAAGTAAAGCCTATTGTTTAAAAACCCAATTTAACATTAATAATATTTTTTTTTAAACTATAAGAAAAAAGATATAGGTAAGATATTTTGATTGGAATTAAGAAATTTTATTGGTTAATCCCTTTAATTGGGGGTACTCTGTCATTATTAGGATTGCTTATTCCAACATGGTATAGTCCTCCAGTTTGGATAGAATATTGGTGGTTTATAGGATTAATTCATCATGTCACTGGAGGTGATGTAATTGAGTTTGGCCCACTTGAAATATCTATCCCTAGTCTTATAGCGTTTGTGTTAATCTCTCTAAGTTCAGTGATAATTATTCTCAATTCA
>JAEOTW010000355.1 GCA_016839655.1 Promethearchaeota archaeon
CATCTGAATTATTGATTATATATGAAATATCATCTGGATGTAAGCGAAAATTCAAAGGAACAATTATAAAACCTCCTTTAGCGGCTGCTACATAAATTTCCATAAATTCAACGCAATTGTTGGATAAAACAGCTAATTTATCTCCTTTTTTTATACCACTTTTCAGAATTCCATTAGCAAGTTTATTAGTCCTTTCATCTAATTGTCTAAATGTTAATTGACGTTTTGCATCTTTTAAAGCAAGTTTGTCTGGATATTTATTTGCATTAACATTAATAATTTCTCCAATATTAAGCCATGTCATAGAATCATCCTCTTTCCATATATACAATCATTTAAATATATAATTTCTCAGTTTTAATGACTCAGAACGATTTCAAAAATATTTTAATCTTATTTTAAACATCTAAATTATATAAAAAATTTTACCTTTTCCCATAATTATGGGAACTTATTAGGGTATATTCTGAAATACAGAGAAATGTTAAATTTTATGTTCAGAACAAAATACTGGGAATTAGTTTCTTAATTTCACTTATTTATTCGCTCTTCTTCAGAAATCCCTATTTTTTTGGTATTTAATTTATTTAAAGAATTATACTTATATAGATACAAGCCATTAAAACTCTTCCTATCGCTTCAAATAAATTGAAATTATGTCTCCATCCTCAATTACGTGATCTAAGTTATTAAATTTTTGGCCAGGGTGTTTAGCAGATTTACCCCATATTAGTGAGTAACGATAATCGTTTATGAATCGTTTGTGAATTTTACGACAGAGTGTTTCAATGGTATCACCACGATGAAGAATAATAGGTTCATCCAAATCCGCTTCTTGTCTTGGAGGTTTTAAATACACTCTAATTAAATCCAACTCCTCAAAAATTTTATGACGGAGCGTCTTAATTTTTTTATGATTTTTAACTGAGATCATAACCCAGTGGTCATGACCAATAGCCTCTGTAATGATTTTATCTGGTATGTTTTCTTTCATCAAATCTGATTTATTAATTACCACAAATTCTCTTGTATAGATACGATTTCCATATATGAAATCTATTAACTGATCAGGTGTAATGTCTGGTTCAGAGAAATAAACTCCTGCGTTCCGAATTTTAAGTTCATTCATCAGAGATTTAACTTCATCAGCATCCATAAGTTGGTGTCCTTTATAAGTAAAATTAATTCCTCCTCGGGTGCGTTCTTTAATCACAATTTTAGGTGGTTTTGTATTTAACCGGATTCCTGCATTATTTAACTCATTTCTAATAGTTTTCAAATCAGTAAGATTAATCGTTCCATCAGGAAGAAAACAAATTATAACTAACACTAACTCTGCCGAACGTACTGCGGCTAATACTTCTTTTCCTCGCCCTTTACCAGCAGCAGCACCTAGTATTATCCCCGGTAAATCAATAAGCTGAACTTTTGCATCTTCTATATTCATCATACCTGGTATGGCTGTAACAGTAGTAAAATCATATGATGCAACTTTAGAATGAGTACTACCTTCAGTAAGTAAATTTAATAAAGAAGATTTCCCAACTGAGGGAAATCCAATGAATGCCACTTGGGCATCTCCTGTTCTTTTGATACCAAAGCCACTACCACCACCTTTCTTAGAACTTGCGATACGAATCAAGTCTTCACGGAGTTTAGCTAATTGTGCTTTAATGAAATTAATACTTTTCTGTGTGGCTTTATTTACCTTGGTGGAAGCCAATCGTTCTTCTAATTCTTTTATTCGATCTTCGACTTTTTCTGACATTTAATACCATTTAATTAAAATAAAGAAAAGACAAAAAATTTTTCGAAAACACACTATGAAATCTTATTTGAATTTTTCTATTTTCACTAGATACTATGAATAATACTATTATGAATCAAATCCCATATAATGACATTCACAACTTAAAGAATCCATCTGAGTTTTAATGAAATTAATTGTCTCATCTCGTAATGGTTTTACATCATTTTCTATTTCGAACTTCCGAATAATAAATTTATCAGGATTAAATTCTGCAATAAAATTACGCAATCCAATAATATTTTCCTCTGATGTGTTGAAATTATCTCCAAATATCGAATGAACCCAGATTGGTTTACTAAATTCAGCTTTAAATTTCTTCAATCCTTTAAGAATATCCTCAATTTTTACTTTCCCATGATGTCTATTGATTCGTTGAAATTCTTCAGAACTTACTCCATTTAAGTTGAATTGCATTATATCACATTCACAAAAATCCTTTCGCACTTCTGGATTTGTTAATAAAGATGCATTTGAATATGCTGTTAACGAAATAAAAGGATGTTTGTCTTTAATTTTACGTGCGAGTTCTCCGAATCCTGAATATAAGGCTGGTTCACCACTTCCAGTAAGGAAAATAGTATCAGGTGGATCATTTTGGTTCAAATATAAGTCAATTTCCTCAAAAATATCTTGAACTGGATAAAATTCCTCTCTCTCCATTGTCATTTTAGTAGTTTTACCTAAACTGCAATAATAACAGTTAAAAGAACATGTCTTTAAAGGGTTAAAATCTACAGGTAATAGTTTTCCTAAAAGAGGATGATCCATAATTTCACTAAGATATTGTTTTTTCATGAGTTTGAATTAATAATGTATTGTTTAAAAAAGAAATCATAGTTATAACGTATTGTCAAAATTTAAGAAAAAAAAAGAAAAAAAATTACATAACTAATACTTGTGCTTCTCCATCTGTGACAACTTCATTTCTCTGGTTCAGCACTTTAGTCTCTACATCTAGGAATTGCAAAGTTCCACTTTTACCTTCTTTTGTATATTTTTTTGTTACAGTTGCTACAGCAGTTAAAGTATCTCCAATAAACACTGGTTTCTTAAAAACTACTTTTTGGGAAGCATATAAAGCACCAGGGCCAAATAAATGAACACCAAGTACTGCAGAGATTAATGCTGAACTAAAGGCTCCATGAACTACCCGTGTCCCAAACATCTGGGTTTTTGCAAATTCCTCATTCACATGAAGAGGATTAAAATCTCCACTTATTCCCGCAAATAGGGTTACATCTGCGTCAGTAATAGTTTTACTACAAGAAGCAGCAGTTCCTACTTCATAATCATCAAATTTAACGATGTCTGTTTTCGACATAAATTAATCTAATGAAAAAATAGATAAAAATATTCACTAAAAATAATTGATTTAAAATACAGTTTACATAATCCTAATTGAATTAATATCTCTAAAAACATCCAAAAATGTGTATTTATATAATAAATAAAATCTAATATTATTATTTAAAATTAAAAATTTAAATGAAATTCCAATGTCATCAGAATTTGAACAGAATTTAGAAAAGTATGCTGATGTTATATTGAAAGTAGGTCTTAACCTCCAAAAGGGGCAAAGACTTCTAATAACAGCATTTGATTTTAATTGTTCTACCCTTGAATTAGCCCCATTTATCGAGATAATTACGAGAAAAGCATATCAAATAGGTGCTAGATTTATTGAAGTAATGTGGAATGATCCTCAGATACATTTAATTAGATTCCAACATGCTCCTCGAGATTCTTTTGAAGAGTATCCAATTTGGAGGACTAATGCTATATTTGAGTTTCTTAAAAATGGTGATGCTTTTCTAGCGATATTAGCGTCTAATCCTTATTTGTTTATTGATCAAGATCCCACGCTTATGGATATAAGAAGAAGAACTGCTTTAAAGCACAGTAAACCTGTAAATGAATTGATTGATAAATTTGCATCAAATTTTTTAGTTATCTCTGTTCCCACTAATGATTGGGCTGAAAAAATCTTCCCGGAATTACAACCCGAGAAAGCAAAAGCTAAATTATGGGATGTGCTATTTGATATCTGTCGTGTGAAAAAAAATGAACCCGTTTCAACTTGGAATGATCATATTACCAATCTTCTCGCAAGGAGGAAATACTTTAATAGCAAAAAATATTCATCATTAAAATTAAGAGCTCCAGGAACTGATTTAACAGTTGGTTTGCCTAAGAAGAATAGATGGCTTGGAGGGAGGGAAAAAAGCCAAAATGGGATTGAATTTACTGCAAATCTACCTACAGAAGAAATCTGTACTGTACCTCATAGAGATATGACAGAAGGAACTGTAACTTCAACTAAACCTCTATATTTCAGTGGAGTCCTTATTGAGGATTTTAAATTAACATTTGAAAAAGGGAAGGTTATTGAAGCGATTGCTCAAAAAGGTCAGAAATTTTTAGAAGATTTGATAAAAACTGATGAGGGAGCAAGCCATCTGGGTGAAATAGCGTTAGTTCCGCATAGTTCACCTATATCACAATCTGGTTTACTTTTTTATAATGGCCTAATAGATGAAAATGCATCTTGCCATGTTGCTTTAGGTACAGCTTATAAAACCTGTTTAGAAAATGGCGAATCAATGTCAGATGAAGAATTTATTGAAGCTGGTGGAAATATTAGTCTTACTCATATTGACTTTATGATTGGTTCGGGAGAAATGGATATTGATGGAATAAAAGAAGATGGTTCAGCTGAACCAATTATGCGAAAGGGAGAATGGGCTTTCAATGTTTAATTTTAAGTCAATAATAATTATCAAAAGACTTCGAACATTGTTAATACATAATAAATTTTATAAATTAATTGGTGAGTCTAATGAAATCGGAGTTTGAAAGGAATTTGGAAAAATATGCGGAACTTATTGTCAAATTTGGTCTTAATATACAACCTGGACAACGATTGTTAATAGGAACACCACGAACAAGTACTTATGGGGTACCAATTGAACTAGCACCTTTAGTTCGTTTAATCACAAAGAAAGCTTATCAAAGTGGTGCAAAACTTGTTGAAATATTATGGGAAGATGCTCAGATAAGGTTAATTAGATATCAACATGCTCCACGAGATTCTTTTGAAGAATTTCCAACATGGAGGACGGATGCTAAATTTGAGATTTCTAAAAATGATGATGCAATATTAGGTGTAGCGGCAGTAAATCCAGATTTGCTTTCAGGACAGGATTCTGATCTAATTTTAACGGCACATAAATCTTTTTACAAGCATAATAAACCAGCTGCTGATTTAATAAGAAGCGGAGTGGGCACTTGGTCTGTATTTCCGGCTCCAATAAAAGGTTGGGTAGATAAAGTTTTTCCAGATATTCCCTCCACTGAACGTATGGCAAAATTTTGGGATGTGATATTCGATATATGTCGGGTAAAAGAAGAGGACCCTATAACCGCTTGGGAAGATCACATTAATCAATTAGTTGCTCGAAGTGATTTTATTAATAAAAAGGAGTATGTTGCCCTGAAATATAATGCTCCAGGAACAAATCTAACCATCGGATTGCCAAAGGGGCATATCTGGAAATGTGCTAACAGGAAAACTAAAAGTGGAATTACTCAAACTGTGAATTTACCAACTGAAGAAATTTACACTACTCCTCATAAAGATAAAGTGGATGGTGTGATAACTTCTACAAAGCCACTCCCGTTGGAAGTATTTATTGATGGATTAAAACTGGAATTCTCAAAAGGGAAAGTTGTAGAAGCATATGCTACAAAAGGAGAGGATTATTTAAAAAAATTACTTGAAACCGAAGAGGGGGCATCTCGAATAGGAGAAGTAGCATTGGTTCCTCATAGTTCTCTGATTTCGCAGTTGGGGATACTCTTTTACAATGTTCTCATTGATGAAAATGCATCCTGTCACATTGCTTTAGGAGACGGTATCAAAGCTTGCTTTAAAAATGGATTAGACATGTCAAAAGAAGAGTTTGCAGCCGCAGGAGGAAATCAGTGTTTATTCCATATAGATTTCATGGTTGGATCTGAAAAATTGAATATTGATGGAATAAAGGAAGATGGTACAGCTGAACCAGTCATGCGAAAGGGAGAATGGGCTTTTGAGGTATAACTTGGATAAATTATATTAATTCTTCTAAATCCATTTCATTTTCTTTATTTTTTGTTCGTTTGATGAAAATCGTCCTCAAATTATCAATATCAGCTTTAAAACAAGTTTGACATTCTTCTTGTTCATCGGGAGTAGCGGGTTCAACACGTACTTCATATCCAATTGATTCATATAATTCAACATACTCCGCGACTCTGTCTTCTTCTACTGTGAATCCCCTCTCCCAATTATTTCCTCTAAGATGAACATCTATATTTTTTTTTTCTTGTTCTTTTTCTTTATCTTGTCCCACAGCGATTCTACTCAATTTTATATTTTCTTTTCCGTATCTACATTAGATATTATGATGATGTTCGGTTTAAAGATTTCTCTTTTTTATATTCCGTCTGAATTACGCTTTTAGTGGAATTTTATTCCCACCAAACGTTTTCTATTAACAAATTTTATATTATTTTGGAAAATTATCTAAGAATAATAAAAAAAATAAAAGAAATCAAAAAAAATAAGTTTTGAAGTGATTGTAATGACTTATACAAAAGAACCAAATTTTAAGCCTAAAGATCCAAAAGATTTTGATTTTAAAGAAATAATTTATGAAAAGAAAGATTGGAAAGCCACTGTAACAATAAATCGTCCAGAAGTATATAATGCGTACTCAACCCTTACGTTAATGGAAATGATTGAAGCTTTTCACGATGCTGCGTGGGATAACAAAGTTGCAGTTATTATCTTAACAGGAGCAGGTGATAAAGCCTTCTGTACCGGTGGAGATGTAAAAGAGTATAGAGAAAGATTTACTATACAACCTGCTGAGTATTGGAAGTGGATGTCTATATTCCAAGAAGCACATGATGTATTTCGAAATATTGGCAAACCTACTATTGCAAGAATTAATGGTATTGTAGCAGGTGGGGGTAATGAATGGCAAATGGCATGTGATTTAGCAGTATGCGCAGATCATGCTACTATTAGGCAAGTAGGAACAAGAGTAGGGTCTGTAGCGTGTGGTGGAGCTACTCAATGGCTGCCTATAATAGTTGGTGATCGTCGAGCAAGAGAAATTTTATTTTTGTGTGAACCAATATCCGCAGAAAAAGCATTAGAATGGGGTTTAGTAAATTCTGTGGTTCCATACACGGAAATTGATAAAGAAGTTGATAAATATTGTCAAAAACTCATTGATAAATTTCCAGAATGCATGAGATATACAAAACAACAGGTAAATTTCTGGAAGGATTTTGTTTGGCATCAAACAATAGGTCATGCTAAAGATTGGTTATCAATACATTATGCTTCATGGGAACCTCTTGAAGGGATGTCTGCATTTGTAGAAAAAAGGCCTCCAAATTATAGAGGAGTAAGAGAAAGTCCACATCCAGAATTTTTGTGGGGTCCTCCCTCGATAACATGTCCTTCATGTCAAGCAAAGAGTTTACCCTCAGATTTCGAGTTTTGCGGTAAATGTGGATCTAGACTAAAATAAAATTTTATAAAATTTTTTTGTTTAAAAAAGAAATATAAAAGAAAATTAACCAAATTGAGTGAGAAGTATTTGACAAGCGATTTAATTATTGTTGAAAAAGCCAATAACATTGGAAAAATAATTTTCAACAATGGCCCATTAAATATTTTAACAATTGGTATGATGGAGCAAATTAATAAGGCTCTGGAAGGCTTTCTTGAAGATGAATCATTAAAATTAGTTATTTTTGATCATAATGGAAAAGCTTTTTCCGCGGGAGTTGATGTTGGTGACCATATGGGAGATAAAGCAACTAAGATGATTAAAGAATTTCATGATATTTTTAGAAAACTTAACAAGCTAAAATGCCCAACATTAGCAAGTATTAAAGGAGCCGCTCTCGGTGGTGGTTGTGAAATTGCTATTTTCTGTGATATTGTTCTTACATCAGATAAAGCAAAATTTGGTCAACCGGAAATCAAAGTAGGAGTATTTCCCCCAATTGCAGTTCTTGCTTTTCCTCAGATCATTGGAAATAAGAAAGCTTTTGAACTTATTATGTTAGGTGAAATTATAGATGCTGAAGAGGCTCTTAAACTTGGAATCTCTAATCAGATTTATCCTATCGAATCATTTGAGCAAGAATTTACCAAATTCATTGAATATTTTAATGCTTTAAGCACTGTCGTATTACAATACACAAAAAAAGCATTCAAAAAAGCAATAGGAATCGATTTTGAAGCTAAATTAGATGAAATCGAGGATTTCTATTTAGAAGAGTTAATGTCCACACACGATGCAAATGAGGGATTACAAGCATTCTTAGAGAAACGACCACCCAATTGGCAGAACCGTTAATTTTCTTAAATTTAATAAGAATTAGGTTTAAATTATAATAATAATAAAACAAATTGTAGGAAATTGAGATGAAAGCAGCCGTTTTTGAAAAGGTTAAGGAACCTTTAAAAGTAGATAATAATTATCCTGACCCGAATATTTCGGATGAGTTAGGGCAAGCAATAATAACAATAGAGGCTTGTGGTGTTTGTCATACTGATTTTGGATATTTAGAGCATGGAGTTCCCACAGTAAAAAAACCACCTCTTATTTTAGGTCATGAAATATCAGGGCGTATTAAAGAGTTGAGTGATGATGTTAAGAATTTTAAAGAAGGAGATCATGTGATAATCCCTGCAGTACTTTCCTGTGGTTATTGTGTTAATTGTAGAAATGGTAGAGAGAATATTTGTCTTAATCAGATAATGCTTGGGAATCATATTGATGGGGGTTTTGCTGAACAAATTAAAGTTCCGATAAAAGATGTTGTCCATCTTCCTACTGAAATGTCATTAGAAGAAAGTTGTATAATTTCTGATGCTGTTTCAACACCTTATCATGCTGTTAAAAACAGAGGTCAAGTAAGACCCGGTGACTGGGTAGTAGTGATAGGATGTGGTGGGATTGGTTTAAATGTAGTTCAAAATGTAAAAGCAGCAGGGGGATTACCTATTGCTGTCGATATTGTTCCTAAAAAATTAGAAATCGCTAAACAAA
>JAEOTW010000356.1 GCA_016839655.1 Promethearchaeota archaeon
ATATTAAAGAATTTCAATTTTTAATTAAAATAAAGATAAAAAAAGGTATTTTTTTTTATTAATTTTTTATAAAAATCTCTTTCATCCACCTTGGGAGCAAGAACCCACCATAGAATTCCAATGCACTAAGTATTAATAACACTCTAATAACAACGACCATAATGGATAAGAGAAGATCAGTGGGATCTTCGAAAATAGTTCCAAGTAGAGAATCGGCTACAGCAGCAATAGTAAATGTGATAAACGCTGCTCTAAGTAATTTACCTTTTAAACTAATTTCGCGGTCATCCGATTTGACTGATTTCTGAGCAAAAATAACCCCTGTAACTACCATAACCAAAATTACAATCATTAGGTAAGCTGTTATAAAAATCCCAAATTCTACTGTGAATGGTCGAATTGGATTTATCACACCAATTAAATCAATATCTATGAAAAAAAGGGTAAAGAATGCTATTTCAAATAAAATTGAAAGAAGGACTGTAATGATGATTATTTTATTTTGATCTTTCTTTCTGATCATATCCGTGTAAGCAATTAACCAAGTTAATAAAGCTATTGGGATAAAACAATTTCCAATTATGAAATACCATTCCACAGGAAGTGATTCTCCCACTATAAGGTTCATCAGAAATGAAATTGAATCAGGCATCCACGGATTAGCTATACCTATCCAGGAAATTCCCACTAATATCAAAAGCCGGCTTTTATGTTCAAAATATTTTGTTAATATAGTTATACCTATGATTAAAGATATTATCACAAAAATTAGAGAAAAACTCCCTTGTAAATAATCTACAATTTCAAGCGCCATGAATCTTCACAATTAATTAATTTTTATTTTAGATAACTTGAATAAATTTAGATTCTTATATTTATATACTTTTATGTTCATAAATGTGAATCTAAGTCAAAACTCATTAAATGAATATCTTTTATACAATTTCGTAATCTAAAGACAATGGTTCATCCATCTGTTTTGTTAAAAGCTTTAGATGTTTTACATATTCATTTAAAGATATTTCTTTGTTTTGATATCTATCACTCAACTTCTCCATGAGGTAAGATGGACTAAATTTAATAAATCGTACATCTGAAAAAAGAAACACAAAACCCTTAGTTTCATAGATAAATTTCTTGTCTAAAAGCTCACTAAAGAGTTCTTCTTTGTTGTTTAAAATGCTGAGGCAGTCATTCACTGTTAGAGTTTTCTCTCTAAGAGTCTTTATAAGAGAAAATACATCTTTATTAAATAGAACGGTCTGAATTATTATCTTGTTTTCAAAATCTGATAAATTATAGTAGTCAAAATAATACTTCTTTAATGATTCTCTAAATTTATTTAGATCTTTTAGCTCTAATTGTTCAGAAGGTAAATAGTTTGGAGGAATACGAGTACAAGAGAGATCTTTTACTAAGAAGTAACATTCCTTACTTCCAGGAACATTTTTTTTTTTAATTAGATTTTCATGAAGAAATGAAATCAATAATAAATCAATATTTACTGTTGAAAAACCATATTCATGTCTAAGAATATTGATAAGTTTAGATTTGGATATAACACCATTCCTAAGGATTTCTAAAATAGTATATTTTATTCGATCTTGAAAGAAATTTATTAGATTTTCCTCTTCATCCAATTTAGAGTAATTTCTTATTGTGTTAAATGCTTCTGAGATTGTTCGAGTAATTTTATTTGTATTAATTAATTCTATTAAATTTTTACTTATGAGAACTAATATTTCAGGAGATCCCCTAATAATATCTTCAAGATTTTCTGTTTGTTTGTAAACTAAAATAAGAAAATAGTTTTCTCCCTCAAATTTATGTATTATTGAGACATACTTGTTATCTTCATCCTCAGGGATAAATTCAATTATGGTATTTTTTTTATCTAACTCATGCTTTGCCCATAAAGAAACATAAAGTTCTTTCGGTGGGAAATTCTTTTGGGGTGGATATTGAATAATGCTCTCTGGGCCAGTTTGAGTGCTCCAATGTACTAAAATGATTCTTTCCATAATGGATGTCAATCCTATCGGTTTTTCTTATTGGTATTAAGAAGAATTGCCTTTTTAGGTGGTTAAAATTTTGTTTTTCTTTTTTATAATGGTTTTCTATCTTATTTAATTTATCTTTTTAGAGAATCAATACTAAATCTTGTTAAAAAGATAGAAATTCTGAATCATACTGAAATAAATACAAAATGAATAAGAAAATTTTCAAACGGTGAAAGAACAAATCAAAAAAGATTTAAATTAAAGTCTATGAATTGAATTAAAAAAATTCTGGGTAACTTTGTTCTATCTTATTTAAGGTTATTGCTAGTAAATTGAGGACTTCCTCACTATTATTAGTTTTAATATTATCAACAAATTGGTCAAGTATCTGGTTACCGATAGCTATATCAGCTTTAGATTTTACTTTTTTATATCGATATAATAATTCAAATTCCCTTTCTAACCATTCTAAATCGTCTTTTAGACATTCTTCCATAACTTTCTCATACTCTCCACTAACAGTCATGATTATCCTCCTTATACTTTTATACCAAATACCTCAAATTTGATATTATCACTAGAATCAAAAAAAATAGAATATTTAAAATTACCCCAACCGAAAAATTTTTATAACAATAGGACGAACAAAATAGTTTTGTGTACAAAAAAATCAATTTGAAATAATAAATTGAAAAAATGAATTAATGCCTCACACTGTCTGATTTTCCAACTCTCTTCAAAGAATATAAAATAGAACGGAATTATCGGGATTTGTGAAGTTGCCTAATTATCTAATTTTTTAAAGCAATATCTAGTAAAAATTTTCGAAAGTTCATAAACTGATTGCATATTATTCGAATTAATTGCTTTAGTAAGTGTATCATAAAATTTTGGCAAATCTAATTCGTAAAAATCCTTTGGGCTAGTTTCCTTTAAGAGTTTTTCTTTTTCATTCATACACTACTTTTTATTAGCATCTCTAAAAAAAAAAGAATAATATCACAATAATACTTGAAATAAAAAAAAGCTGAATAAGATTTATTATTCTTGGAATTGTATTTTAGCTTTAGATTTCTTTGAAATGCTTTTAACATTTGAGTCAAGAATTAGGGGTTGATTGATTTGGGTTATTTCCAACTTTCTTCTTTCCATAGTATCTCGCGAAAAGATAATATGCTAAAAACATAACTACTAATACTGCTAAAATTATCAATAGAATATTATTAAAGAATTCAGATTGAGCATTTATTACATCAATTGGCAAAGTAGCAAAATCAATTGGAGGAACGATACCTAAAGAAGCGCCTAACCAAGAAAAGAAAAACGCTCTTGGAAATGATCCTATGAATGTACCTAAAGTATATTTTTTTATATCCATATCAACTAAACCCGAGGCATAGCTTATTGGATCAAAAGCTATGAATGGCAGAAAGCGAGCGATGAGGATCGCCCATATTCCATATTTATGAATAAAGTCGTCAGCTAAATTAATGGCTTTTTCTCCTACAAATTTTTCAGCTAGAGGCCTTCCACCTCGTTTACTGATAAAAAAGCATAGTAATGCGGCGCCCATTGAACCAATTACTCCCATAAAACCGCCTAAAATGAGTCCCCATATCATTCCTGTTGCCAGTAAAATAATCTCAGATGGGAGAGGCACAATAAGGCCTTGAATAGCCATTATTCCTATAAAAAGAAATATACCAATGAATCCTAAAGCATGAACTGGATTTACAAACCATTCAACAACGATACGGTATAATAGAGTTGGATTAAAGAGATATACATAAATTATCAGAGCTACTGAAACTATGATTAAAGCAATAAATATTCCGATGTATATTTTTGTTTTGGTATCAAGTTGAGAGAAATCAAAAAGATTTTTAAAATACTTCTTTAATTTTGTTGAAAATGATTGTTTTTCTTCACTATGCTTTTCTGAACCATTTGTTTCCATTATAATCAAGTATATGACTAATTAATAAGTAATAATAGTAATTCAGAGTTCTATAAAAAGTATTTTTTATAAGTCTTAGACTAAGTTTGACTTGTAAATCTGAAGTTTTTAACTTTCATAGGTACAACAATATTTTTAATGTCGTAAGCTTGTATAATAGGTTGTTTAAACTCTTTACCCAATTCAATTTCTTTAAGAATTCTTGGAATTTCATCTGTAAATCTCATATTTTTAGCTGATCCGATAATTTCTCCATTCTTAATTATGAACAATCCATCTTTTGTCATTCCTGTAATTGATCCTACAGGAGGATTAACAAAATTAATATAATGAAAATTAGTTATTAGCAAACCATTCTTCGTCTCTGAAATCATTTCTTCTGTAGTATATGCCCCCGGTTTGATAGATGTAGCAAATGGAAAACCTAATGTTGTCCCCAAGAGATTAAAGCAAGAACCTAATGCTATAGCTCCTAGTCTAGCAGCATCTAAACGTGAATATGAATAATTTTTCAAAATTCCATTTTCTATTACGGGGAATGATTGAGTAGCTAAACCTTCATCATCTATTGGTCTAGATGCTAAATGTTCAGGATTATGAGGATCGTTAATTAGTGTTAACTTCTCGTCAAAAACTTGTTTTCCTAATTTATCAATCAAGAAACTAAATTTATCTATTACTAATTTTGAAGATGTAGCATAATTAGTATAAAGAAGTAATTTATTAACAGCCTGATGATCAAGGATGACTTCATAATTCCCCGTTTCAATCTTTTTAGCTCCTAGACCTTGAATAGCTCTTTCACCGACTTCCTTTGCTTCTTTTTCCATTCCCAATTTTGATAAAAACCTAGACCCAAAAGTACTGTTAGAACGACTTTCTTCACCTCTTTCCAGGGCATTAATATTAATTGTTGAGGTTATATTTGTATTTGGGTAAAACAAATCTTGACCATTAGTAGAAATGTAATATTTAAAACCGTCAGTTAACAACATATTACCTGAAACTCCTTCAATTCGCTTATCAACAGCTTCTCCTGTAACAATAGCTTCTTCTACTTTATCAACAATAACTTCAGGTCCAATATTTGATAACTTTGGATCATTTAGAGATAATGAGGGAAACTGCTGTTTCTGCTTTACAAGTCCGGGGAATTGGGGATCAGGAGGAACCAACTTTGCTGTGGTAGTTAGATAATCTATAAGGTTGAGGATACTTTTCTTAGTTAAGTCATTTGTATTGGAAGTAGTTCTTTGCTTGTCCTTATAAATAACAGTAATTGCAATGTCTCTACATAAGTCTGTATAATTTTGTAAAATTTCTGAATTTGAAAATCGGGCTACATATTCTTTTCCTATAGAAGCATTTATAAAGGCTTCACACCCAGAATCTTGTGCCCTTTTTAGTGCAATTTCTGATAATTCTATTATCAGTTCTTTTTGTTTTTCTAGACTCATATTAAAACCTCCTATCCACTAAAAATTTTGACACCTTGAAATCTAGACCATGGCCCACCATGCGAAATCCACATAGATTGCATATATGGTGCTCCTTTCCCACAAAGTGGCCCATGACCTTCAATTTTCCATTCCCGAGTCATCATATCTAATCCCCCCCAAAACTCAGGAGTGGCAGCTTGATATATGGTATTTTTTAAGGGTTTACCAAGTTCTCCATTTTTAATTTCATAAGCAATTTGCACAGCAAATTGAAAATTTATCCTTTTATCATCAATACTATGCGATTTCCAATCAACACCATAAATCCCTTCTTTAGTTTCATTAACCAGTTCGTTAATATCTTTTGGACCATCAGAATCAGGTTCTAGATATAAATTACTCATTCTTACAAGGGGAAAACGATTATATCTATCAATTCTAGCATTCCCATTACTATGGTCTTGACCTATAATTTTAGCAGTTTGTCTATCTGATTGATAATTGTTGAAAATTCCTTCTTTTACAACATAAAACTTTTTGGTCTTTACTCCTTCATGATCATATTTTTCATGTCCAAGTACATAAGGCATTGTAGGATCGCACACCAAATTCACTTTTTCTGAACCATATTGATAATTAGTACCAAGTTTATCTAAGGTTAGAAAACTCGTCCCTGCAAAATCTGCTTCCCAACCTAAAACGCGATCAAGTTCTGAAGGATGTCCACAAGATTCATGAATTGTGAGACCAAGTTGGAAAGGTTCTAAGATAAATGTTGTTTTTTGAGGTTTAGGAGCAATAGCTTTTGTAGCTAGAATGA
>JAEOTW010000357.1 GCA_016839655.1 Promethearchaeota archaeon
TAATTATTTTGAGGTTTTGCCTCGTAATTTGACTCCCTTTTTTAAAAGTTAATTTTCTTCCTTTTCACCATTCGTATCTACATTTTGTACAAGATTTCTTTTTTGCATAGATACGTCTTGGTATGTAGCTAATTACGTTTGACTTGTCATCAATTTCTCTTATAGCAAAACCCATTGCACCACAATTTGGGCATTGTCTTTTATTAATTCTAGGATCTGTGCTAGTAGTAAAATTCGGAACTGATTGTTCAATTAGAGTCGGAGTATTACTTTCTTCTGGTGTAGAAATAGGTGAAAGTAAAGGTGGAGGTGTAGAAACGGGTGAAGGTGGAGGTGGAGGTGTATAAGATTCTTGACTAGGCGGAAGTGGTGTTTTTAATTCATAGGATAAATTTTGGATTTGACCCTTTAGCTGATGATTCTCATCAATTAATTGTGTTATTTCATGCTCCTTCTCAGCAATGAGTGCTTGATAAAAATGAATTTTGGAAAATAATTCCGTAATTTGATCTGTTAATTTATTAATGGTATCTTCATATTCCGAGATAGGATCCTCTGGGTTGTTATACATCAAAAATCTAGGACCTCATTCTTAACAATAATGTCGCAACTTACTATAGTACTTAGTTTGATTTAGTATATAAATATTTTTGAGTTTGAAATCTAAACTGAATTTAATCCAATCAACAGCATTTCTTTTTTTTTTGGTATTTTTTTTATGTTATTTGTAAAAGACATAAAAATTATGTTACATTATATAAAATTAGTGATGAAATACATGACTTTATTTTTTTAAATTTCATCATATCTAAAAAGCAGATTAATGACACGTGTTCTAGATATTATAAAGCAGGATGATAAGAAATTTATCACATCTGAGGAAATAAAGCAATATTGTGATGATTTATATCTTAATTATAAACTCAGCAGTGATTATCTGATCTCCCGTGGATATTTGGTGAATGTTTTAGAGGATATATATTATGTGAAATCCAATGATGAGTTCAAAGAAAAAAAGATAAGACTTTCATTATTAGAGCTTGTTGGAAAGAGTCTAAAATTAAAGAATGTTAAAAATTGGTACTTTGGGCTTTATACGGCATTAACTCTTAATAAAATTAATTATACTCAACCAGATGACTTTTTTTACCTAATTAATGATGTGATAATGAATAACACTCCAATTACGATTATGGGTAAACAATTTAGGTTTTTACGCTTTAAAAATGCTTTATTTGATTTTGGAATAATAAATAATAAAATTAATTATTCGGATCACGAAAAAACGATTTTAGATTTGCTTTATTTGTGGGATTCCAACCATATTAATGAAAATAGAATTATTATTGATATCTCTAAGTTGTTAGATGGAATTTCTAAAGAAAAAATTTTAGCATATGGCCAAAATTATCCAGATTCTAATCAGAAATTATTAAGAAAAGCAATAAATTAAAAAAAACACACCTAGTTCCTAATTACTTTATTTTTTAAATGGATTTGGAATCCACTTTGACACTTTACTCTTATAGTCGTTATATTCCTCCCCAAACATATCTTCCAGAATCTTTTCTTCATAATTAACCATCCAATTATACACCAAGAAAACACCAACAAACATACCAATTCCAATTAATGATATGGATAAAAATAAAAATGCGATATAAATGAGCAGAATTCCAAAATACATTGGATTCCTCACATAGCGAAGAATTCCCGCAGTGATTAATTTATCAGAAGGCTGGTGAGTTTTAAAAAGAGTTCGGTGGGATAGCATTATAAAAGTAATTGAAATTGCGAATACAATAATAAATAATAGTAATTGCAGCAGAAAAGGAACATAATTATTTAGAAAAGTAGAAAATCTAAATATTTGTGAGTCTAAGAACCAAATTAGTATAAATACTATTGGTAGAACACTTTGATATAAATGTGAATTTGGAGCTTCCCTTTCATGACCTTCATGTCTTTTTAAATTCATAGAATCTCATCATTTATGTAGAGTATAATATTGTAGATTTTAAACCATATTATATAATACTTATATAGTCCAATATTTCATACTTATTTATGATTTATTCATACTCAAACGACTTTTAAATTTGCTAATTTAAATGACTAATTACTCTTATTAAAATTGGTTTCTTTTATTGCTTTTATTTCTTATATTGAGGATCTCTTGTAGCACAACCTACATTTCGACCAAGTTTCATAAATTCAGAACACTTAGAACATGTTATACAAACCTGCTTTTTATCAATAATTCCTTCTTGAAAGATTTGTTTTGGAAAATTAGGATTTGCAAGTGCCATTCTTCCAAAGGCACAAATATCCACTCTTTTTTCATGTGCCATTCCCGAAGCAACATATCCAGCAAATTGACGTAAATAAGAATAACCTGAACCTACAATTACCATATCATCTGGTAAATGATTTTTAATTAAAGTAGCAAGATTTAAAAGTCTATTTACGCTATATAAAGGATGTTCATTTGGTAAGATCCCTCCTTTTATAGCTTGATCAAATGGTCGCGTAATTTGAGGTTTGTAATGTGGATTTCCCGCAGTAATATTTATCAATTTTACTCCGAGTTTATAGAGTTTATTGATTACCTCTAATGGTTCAGTAAGATCTATTGTTGCTGGAAAATTCTCATTTTCAGTTTGCTTAACTCCAAATCCTTGAGGATAGGGTATTCCATCATAAACACTTATTCGAGATGTTGTTATGAAATTTCTTTCATTTTTCAATTTTTCATTCAATTTCCTAAATATATTAAGAAAAAAGCGTGTTCTATTTTTGAGAGATTTTCCTCCATATATTGAATCTTCTCGAAGCCTTGAAGCAAACAACTCATGGATTAAATATCCATGGCATGCTTTGATATCTACTCCGTCAAAACCTATTTTTTTAGCTAGAATTGCCTTTTGAACCCAAATATCTTCTAATTTTTGTAGTTCTTCATCAGAAATCACGATTCCATCTTTTTTTGAAAGATTTTTTACATTATCTAACTCTGCATTATGATAAGCTCTTATCGGATAGTTTTTACCATCCTTTATAGAAAACCTTCCAGAATGGTTTAATTGAATAATTAAGACACACTTATTTGTAAAACCTAATTTTTTTAAAGACTTATTACAAATTTTTTTCGTATTAGAGACTAACTTTTTTAAACTCTCATGATTTTCTTCTGATAATACCAGCTGGTGAGGATTAGAACGACAATCATAATTAATAGCGGTCGCTTCAAACCAAATTAAACCTGCGCCACCTTTAGCATATCGTTCATATCTTCTGTATGTCAAGTCTTCAGGAGAACCTTCTAAACTAGCATCAAATCCTTCCATTGGCTGAATTGCTAATCGATTTGGTATAAACAAATTATGAATGTGTACTCTTTGCTGTAGAATCTCTACACGTGGATAAACAGGAATATCTAAACCTAAATCAGTGATTTTTTTTTCTAATTGATTTAATGACTTGTAATTGAATTGCTCGAATTGTGAGGTAGAAGGATTCAAACTCATTACATGATAATTAAAAGACCCTTAATAAAGAACTTTTCATTTTTCATTATTACTCAAATTAAATTGAGTAAACAATAGATCTTCCTTTCGAGATGATGGGCCCATATATAATGTATATTGAATTTTTTCAATCTCCCAAGATTTTGACGAAGGATTATACCATGCAAGATTTTTCAGAGGGACTTCAATCTTTACATTTTTTACTTCATTTGGTTTTATATGAACCCGTGTAAAACCTCTTAAAAGTTTTACAGGACGGTTGATATTAGAATTTTCAAATCCAACATATAATTGAACTATCTCATCTCCTACCACTTTTCCAGTGTTCTTTACATCTACGGTAGCAACAACTTTGCCGTTATTTACTTCAGCTTGTAAATTATTATAGTCAAAAGTAGTATAACTTAATCCAAAACCAAAAGCATATGCAGGTTCTAATCCTTTTTTATCAAAAAGAGTATATCCATGATAGTATCCATATTCTATTTCATCTGCATTCTTATCAAAACATGGTAAATCATTGGCATCTTTAGGAATTGTAAAAGTGAGTTTCCCACCAGGATTGACATCACCAAAAATAATTTTTGCTAAAGCATTACCTCCTTCCATACCTGAATACCATGCCATCAATATTGCAGGGACTTTATCTTTCCATTCTTCCATCATAATTGCACTACCTCCAATCAGAACTACGATACAATTTTTATTTTGAGAGGCGACCTCTTTAATTAATTCTATATGATCATCATGCAAGGCTAAATTATCTCTATCGCCCCCTATACGTAGTTCACGTATGAATTCTCCTTCATCCTTATGAGTTAAACCAACAACTACAATCGTAGCATCTACTTCTTTAGCAGTTTCTTTCAAAGATTTTTTATCTTTACCATCATCATAAAGCAATTCAATTGAATCTCCTAAGTATTCTCTAATTCCTTTCAATGGGGTAATTACTTTTTTAGTGTGAACATTACTACTCCCATGATCACCTGTATTTCTTATTCTAGCCAATCTTCCAAATATTCCTAGCTTTTTTATTCCATTCTTATTCAACGGTAAAATATTTTCATTTTTTAAGAGTACCATACTCTTTTCGGCAGCTTCTAATGCAACTTTACGATGTTCCTCACATCCAATTAAGTTCTTTTCATACTTTTGAGGGTCTTCTTTTGTAGCAAAGCGTAATATTGTTCGCATAACTCTTCCAGCTGCCTCATTAATCAGTTCTTCTGAAAATTTATTTCTATGGAGTGCGTTTTTTAATCTTCTAATTCTATAGTATTTTGCACGTGGCATTTCAACATCCAATCCTCCTGTTATACCACCTACTGTATCTTTTAAACCAAAAGTCCAATCGGAATGCACAAATCCTTGAAAATTCCATTCTTTTTTTAAGATTTCCCTTAATAAATAGTCGTTATGACCACAATATTTCCCTCTAAATTTGTTGTAAGCACTCATTATGGTGGCGCACTCTTCTTCTATACAGCGTTTGAAATGAGGAAGGTAAACTTCTCGAAGTGTTCGTTCACTCATTTTAACATTTACTTTAAAACGAGCATTTTCAATACTATTTGCTGCAAAATGTTTAGCAGTTGCCATTACGTTATGTTTTTGTACCCCTCGAGTTAATGCTGCTCCAAATTCTCCTATTAAAAAAGAATCCTCTCCATAAGTTTCTTGAGCTCTCCCCCATGAAGGATGTCTTAAATTATTGATACAAACTGCTCCAGTTAAATTTCCTCCATGTGCTCGAACTTCTTTTCCTATGACCTCACCAATTTTTACTTCTAAATTTACATCCCAAGAGGCTCCTCGAGCCATTGACACAGGA
>JAEOTW010000384.1 GCA_016839655.1 Promethearchaeota archaeon
GACTGTACCTGCGTACCCGCATGATACTCCGCGTCCGATGCAGTATCCCACACTCTGGTATCGCATACACAAAATTGGAAAAGCAGCGAAAGAAGCCGGTGTCATAAAACGGGAAATTCCATTCTCGCCGCATCTGTTTCGTCGCACATATGCCACCTGCCTTTATAAAAGCGGGATGGGGATTAAGGCAATACAGAAAAAAACACGACATACGAACATAGAGACACTTGTGAAATATTACATCCATGATACAGAAGATGCCACTCCCTACATGGAGAAGCTTTTCAATTTAAAAGAGACAAAAGAGCGTGAATTAACATTGAATCTATGGTAGTATTGAGAATTGGAATGAAGAATTTCTTATTTAATTTTTCACTCCTTTTATTGGTATTTTTTTTACACGCCACTATTTGCTGATAAAAATAATTGACAAAAAGTAGAAAATATGATAGAGATTAAAAATAACAATTAATATAAAAATTAATTATTAGGGAGTAAATATTATGATAGGTATTGTGTGGCCTCTTATAATATTTGGAGCAGGAAATATAATTTTAGTATTTCTTGTAAATAAGTATTATTAAAACACATTTTTGAGTTTGATATGAATGAGAAATAAAAGAACTAATAGTGTATTTTCAGTAATATGTCCTATATAACTATAAATTACGAAAAAAGGAGGCTTATTCATGTCAGTTAAATCAACTTTAACTATATTTTTTATTATTTATTTAGCCGTGATGGCTTATATAGGATATTTAGGTAGTAAGCGGACAAAGACAATTTCTGATTTTGCAATAGCTAGTGGAAAGATGGGCCCATTTTTTGTTGCACTCTCATTAGTTGCAACAAGTTATAGCGTTGCACTATATATGGGCTATCCAGGATGGGCCTATGCATGGGGATATTCTTCTTTTTGGTATATGGCTGCTATGGGTTTTACTGGCCCAGTGGGTTATTTTTTATTTATGAAGCGGTATAGATATACTATTGGTAAAGCTTTATCTTTACCAGATTATTTAGGTAATAGATATAATAGTAATTTTTTAAGAGGACTAACAGCAATAGTCACTATTGGCATCGTAGCGTATATCGCTTCTCAGATGGCTGGAATGGCTAAGTTACTTGATGCATATACAGGAATAGGGTATGTATGGGGATTAATAATAATTGTTATAGTAATTACGGGTTACATTTTTTTCAGTGGAACCTATGGGCATATATGGACAGATGCGATACAGATGCTTATTATGACCACTGTTTCATTAATGATTATTGTATCTGGTTTCATTGCTATAAAAGGTGGTTTACTAAAACTTCATACTATGTTAGAGGCACAAGGTACTGAATATGTTGCGCTTATTAATGCAAATTCACCAATTGCCTATAACCCCTTTTCAATAATTATGATGTATGTTATGGCGATATTATTTCTTACTTGGCCACAACTCTCAAAAGTTGTTATGTCTCTTGAAAAAAAAGAAGATGTTAAAAAAACTTTATATTACATAATTATATTTAATGCAATCGCTGTTTTAATTATGTTTGGTGGTTTATTCGGCCGAGCATTAGGTTTAGAAGTTGAGAATCTTGATTATATTTTACCGACATATGTAATTAAACTATTTCCAGCTCCATTAGCAGCTTTTGTTGCATTAGGTATTTTAGGTGCAGGAATGTCAACTGCTGATACACAATTTGTTGTAATTTCTACATCTATAGGTAATGACCTTTATAGAAGAGTGTTTCATTCTTCTGAAAAATGGGAAGATCCTCATATATTAAAAAATTCTATAACAATTGCTAGATTAGTTGTGATAATAGTTGCTGGTTTGTTATTTATAGTTCTATATCTTTTCCCACCCTGGTCAGTTGGGTTATTAATTTGGATTGGCATTTCAGCAATTATAGGTGCACTTGCAGGTCCCTTACTTTTAGGTTTGTATTGGAAAAGGGGTACTAAAGCAGGTGCAATTGCATCTACGTTATGCGGTATTTCTCTTTATCTAATAATTATGATATTTAAACTAATGAAAAGCCCATTTGTAATAGCCGTAGTGTGTAGTGCTGTAGGTGTTACTGTATATGTAGTTGTAAGTCTATTTACAAAACCTTTTTCGGCAGAACACATAGCGGAATATTTTCCCGAAAAAAGATTAATAAATAATTGATTTTATTTTGGAGGCGATACTATGCAAAAATTAGCGGAAAAACCAACAAAACAACCAACGTTTCCTGGTATTCCCTATAATGAGTATAAAGCAAGAATTGAAAAAGCAAGAGAACTAATGGATAAAAAAAATATCGATGCTCTGTTAGTTTTTGATATCGATAACATAAGATACTATACTGGGCACGTAAAAGCTAGTTATGGATTTACCTATCGATGGAGAAGAGGAGTAATAATACCAAAAGAGAAAGATGTTATTTTCATTGTTCCTTATGCTATCTATAAAAATGCAGAGATATCTACGTGGGTAAAAGACATTAGAGTCTGGGGTCATCAACCTGATAAGAATAAAGAAGTGCCCCAAGAACATGAAAGATTGTTTATAGAATCGATTAAGGGTTTAAAGTCAAAAATAGTTGGAGTCGAACTTTCAGATTATATAAAGCCTGAAATAACGTTCGGTGAATTTAAAAAAATAGAGAATGGTTTGTCAAATGTTACTTTTGTAGATGCTTCAGATCTAATTATGGAGCAGAGACAAATAAAGAGTAATTATGAGCAAAATATAATAAGAGAGTTAGTAGATAAAGTGTGTAAAATTGTAGAGAAGAGCTTTAAAGAATTTAGACCTGGTATGACAGAACGGGATCTACATCAAATGTTTTGGTTAGGTTTTGTAAAAGAGGGAATTCATGATGATCCGATGGATGGGCGATATATGTTCTCAGGTCCAGGACGCTACGATGCATTTATTATGGGTTCTTACGATACTCCTTTAAATTATGGTGATACTCTCTTTATCGATGGTGGGCCAAGATATAAAGGATATTTTTGTGATATTCAACGTAATTTATGCATAGGAGAGCCATCAGATACAATAAAAAAGTTACATAAAATTTCTCTTGATGGCACGAATGCAGCCATAAACGCATTAAAACCAGGAGTAAAGGTATCTGATGTTTACTTTGCAGCAGAAAATGAATTAAAAAAACATGATCCTCGTTATGAAATGATTATTTTTGCTGGACATGGTGTTGGACTTTATACTCATGAACTACCTTATTTAGATGATAAAACAGACACTATATTAAAACCTGGTATGTATATTGCTATCGAGGTTGCAGCGCCTTATCTTGATAGCACTGAGCAACCTTGTGCCATCATGATGCCTGAAGATAATTTTATTATTACAGAAAAAGGACATGACAATTTGTCAGCAAAGTTATCAAAGGATTTATGGATTATTGAATAAAAGTTAAAGATACTAAAAAAATATGGAAAAGAATAGAAAAATATTGAAAAACACATATTAATAGGGTCTGATTATAATTCGAATAATAACAATTAGGTACAAGTATGACTTATTTGGTTTGCTAAATAGATTTCTATAAATATTAAAATAAGAAGCAATTGCTAAAATATAGTAATACTGAAAATGTGCAAAATATTGTAGAAACTGAATTGTAAATTGAGATACTTCTTGGTATACAAATCAACACATAAACACTAACTGCTATCCATATTTGTGTTTATATTGCATTTTCTTGTGTGCTGTAAAACGATTTTATTCTCAGTTTATAGTTCATTTGAAAAACAATTCTTACTGTGAGAGATACTAGTAAAGTAATGCAATTGTGAGTACTGTTAAGATAAAATTGTTTGTTAGAAATGATAAATATATGTCATTCTCAGAATCAAAATAATGAAAAATACGAAGCGTATTTGTATAATCTGTAGATGAATCCACATAGACTTTCCCGTCTGTAATTTCGATAAAAGTGGGTATATTCCCTCTTAAATCACAAGGAGCGCATGTTGTTTTGTTGCTCCTTTTCTTTTGCGAAACATTGCCTATGGGAATAATGAAAGACGTAGATAAATGTTTATAGAATCGGGGGCATAAACCTTATTGTCCAGTTATGCTCCAAAACCGTCATTGATATATAAGACTATTGCTATATAATTCATGACCTGTGGAAACTCAGCATAGATACGCCAATTTCTTTTTTGTTGGGATCGGCTAGAGTGCTTCGTGATATATTGCCATGAATACACGTGTACGATTCTGAGGGGAACAGGATATCAGAAAGCGATTGATAGAGTTGCTCAACATTTAGCTAAGGCAACTTATTGGATTTTAAAAAAGAGAACCTTTTAGGGAGCCTCATATAATGTATTCGTTTTGTCCAGAGGTAGATGAGCGCATGTATGTCCATAGCTTAAAGTAGCTCAAAATTTGGTTGCGATATTTTCTTGGGATAATATTATGCCTCAGAGATGTCTAAAATATGGTCCGATGAAGCAGGTTTCAAATAGTTCGAGGGGAAAATGGATGGTTAATTATCTATTAGTTGAAAAAGGGGATTAAAATAGGAATTATATACATAAACAAAAAATGTTGCACATCGCCTTCAGATATGGACATACATATTTTTAAAGGGAGAAAAAAATAGGAATAAAAAAAATTATATGAGAAATTCTATATCTTCTTCTATTATAATATTTAAATTTTTTCAAAAAATATTGCATGGTATACTCACATATCATGAAGGGATATAGCAGATATTAAAGAAAAGAAACGGTTTATAATCTTTCAATTTTTTTGATGATATAAAGTTATACGGTATTTAAAATTTGTATAATCTATTGTATTTTTACAAGGTCTCAATATTATTAAAAAAGTTTAAGACAATTTATAGTTATGTGAGGAGTACATATAATAATGAAGTTATGGTATCAAAGTAGTATGCCTTTAGAAGGGCTTCCAATTCTTAATAAATATAGAAAAATGATTTATGAACATTCGAATAACATTTTATCAAATAATCATATAGATGTATATGGTGTTAAAACTATTATTCAGGAAATAGAATATAAGTATGTAGAGTATTTAAACAAAAGAGAAATTATTGAAAACATGATAAAAGCAGAAAAAAGAGATTATGATGCCATAGTTCTTGGATGCTTTCTTGATCCAGGTTTACAAGAAGCTAGAGGAGTAGTTGATATTCCAATTGCTTCTTTAGGGGAATCATCGCTTTTATTTGCATGTATATTGGGAAAAAAATATTCCATTATTACATATAATGAAAAACTCGTAGATTTATATAAAAGAAATATCATTTCTTATGGCCTACAAAGTAGAGTTTCTGAAATAGGTGTAATGGAAGGTGGCTTAGACATATTTGAGGAAGCTTTTAATAATCCAACTTCAATTATTGAAAGTTTTATTGAGGCTTCAAAAAAAATGGTCGATAGAGGTGCAGAGGTAATAATCCCTGGCTGTGGATTACTTAATCTCTTGTTAGTCAAAAATAATATATACACTATTGAAGAAAAGGGTGTACCTATACTAGATTGTGTAGGTTTGACTTTACTCATGGCAAAAGATATGGTAACCTTAAAGAAAGTTTCAGGAGTTACTATTAGTAGAAGATCATATTATGCTCTTCCTTCGAAAGAAGTCTTAAGAAAGATTAATAAGCTATATCCTTTCCCATAATTTATTAATGAGTCGATTTAATACAAGAAACAAAATATTAAATCAAACACGATGAACGTTATCAAATTCTTCGATAAAGTCTCCTAAATTATCACATTTCAAATATCACCCGATACATGATTGACAAAAAGTTTATTATGAGGGATAATTAAAACTATTACCGATTTCAATTCACTCATAAGATTATATCCGTATTTCGTTTATACTCTAGCTATAATGTTATATCTGATATGCAGATGTAATTATGTTAGCTGAAATGGCAA